>CAZEPS010000212.1:0-7529 GCA_964514165.1 uncultured Leptospirales bacterium | reverse complement strand
CGTCCTTATCGGGATCGATCCGGTTCAAAACCCTGCCCTCGTCTATCTGTTTCGGCAGGGGGAGCTGGACAAGGATGCCGTTCACCTCGTCACGGCCGTTCAGTTCATCAACAAGATCAAGAAGTTTTTTCTCAGGGGTTTCCTCCGGAAGGGGATAATAATACGAGGCGATGCCGACCTCCTCGCACTCCTTCCGCTTCATGCGCACGTACACGGTTGAGGCCGGGTCCTCCCCCACGATGACAACCGCCAGGCCCGGTTTCCGGCCGGTCTTCTTTGTCAGTTCAGCGACCTCACTCTGTATGGATTCCCGTATTTCTGACGCGATCTTCTTGCCGTCAATTATATCCGCCATGAATATCTCCTCCTTCACCTTTTCGGCAGTGATACATTAATAGATCAATGGAACTTTTTACTTAGTGCTTCTGGCATTTAAACAACTTTGCAAAAGATATGACAGGGAGAGTTTTTCAAACCCCGCTTTTATTTCAAGGATATTTCATTAACCGGCCATGAGTGACATTTATATGTAAAATGAAGGATAAAACTTGACTTCGCCGTTGATAATAAATATTTTAAAAAACAAAAAGAACGGAAGGAGAAGCTGATGAAGTCTATCTGCCTCATGTGTATAATCCCTGTTTTTCTCGTCATTCAATTTTCCGGCTGTTCCGACTCGTCTCCCATGAAGGGATTAATGGGAGGGGATTATGGTTTTGTCATCCTGGATCTAGACATCCAGAAAGAATCATCCGTGGAAACGGCCGGAATCATTGACAGGGTGATCTCATTTTTCACCATCAGCAGTCCCCTCATGGCGTCATCCCCGACAGATATCACGACTGTCACGGCAACGGTAACCGGTCCCGGGATGACCCCTGTTATCAAGACATTATCAACCTCCGGACTGGCGGTACTGATGGTGCCAGCAGGCGATTCCCGTCTCATCTCCGTTGTCTGCAACACTTCGATACCGGTACGAAACTATGAAGGTTCCATGATGATGGGCCTTTCCGGGGGCCAGGTCGCCCCGGTCACCATCGCCATGAGTGAAGTGATTAACGGATGCCAGGGGAGCCCTTCGAGCCCGTTCTTCCTGCCCGCCACAATGGGGGGTGCGACCTACCAGCTCTGCTACGTTGATACCGGGGTCAGTTACTACTACACCACAGAACTCGGCAGTGATCACTATATAGCGGTACAGATAACGGAAATGAGCGATGACGTAGATGCCGTTTCCTATGGTGATGACAGCAGTTTCGCTACTGTAGATTCCAGACCTTCGTATGGAAGGAAGAAGGACGAAGGAGTGGGGTTTTCCCAGGCCGGTCCAAACAATTTCTACTTTACCCTTGACGGAAGCTCTACCGGCTACCATACCCGCCACAGCGGGGCCACCTATACCATTACGATATCATCATCCTCGGGGGGCCTGGTAATGCCCTGGTGTGAAGGAACAGCAGACCAGCCGAAATTTATACAGGCGGGATGTGAATATTCGGGTCAAGTCAATGACAGCTGCGGTACCAGCTATTACTACACCACGGTGAAACCTGGCACCAGCCGGTTCAACCTCAATAGTTCAAGTTATACGCCCCAGGTCTATAGTGACCGTTTCGTTACCCCGTCCCCTGACCAGGTAACGTTCATATCCGAAAGGGATCTCTATTTCACGGTACATTCCGACTCAGGAGACGGATTTTTCAGCCTGGAGGTCGTCACCGCTGAGGGGAGCCCCATCTCCCCGATATACCTCTTTCCAGACAAGACCAATTACTGCCAGAACCTTAACGGCTCCAGTTACTATATCTTCGAAGTGACACCCGGTTCCAGTTACGAGGTCATGTGCGATAACATATCACACGGCGCGAACCTCTACGTCTATGACGACGCGTCCTTCTCATCCCTCATCGGCAGTGACGAAACAGCCGACACGGACAAGATCTTACCGGACATGTCTTCACCGAACGGCATACTGGGGGTGCGGGTATCTGATACCGGTGGGGTGGGAAATACCTTTACCCTGGAGGTCCTTTAACAACGGTTCCGTTCACGAATTCTTGCTTGTTTAAGAAAGGGTTTTACTGCATGATACCCAGGTTTTCGCCGCACTCTGAGCAGGATCCGTCTTTCAGATTCTTTATACTGGTAAAGTAACCGCTCCGATTTATGACGACAACCCCGCACTTCGGACAGACCGTATCGCTCCCCTCAGAGCCGATACTCACGTTCCCGCAATAGACAAAGTGAAGTTTTTTCTTCGCCTCGCGATACACCTCCGTGATGAATGAAACGTCCGTGGCCTCCCTGTCGTACCGGTAGTTCGGGAAATACCGCGAGATGTGCCACGGTATGGACGGGTTGACCGAGGCGATGAAATCGATAATACCGCGCATCTCCTCCATGGAATCGTTCATCCCGGTGACGATGAGGGTCGTTACTTCAACATGGCACCCGGAAGCCGCCGACTGCTCGACGGTATCAAGCACGTTTTTCAGCCTCCCCTTGTTCACTTCGCGGTAGGTATCTTCCCGGAATGCCTTGAGGTCTATGTTCATGGCGTCCACCAGGGTCAGGAGTTCTGATAGCGGGGCCCGGTTAATAAAACCGTTGGTCACCATGATGTTTTTCAGCCCCCTCTCACGGGCGAGGAGGCCCGTATCCATGACATATTCAAACCATATCATCGGTTCCGAATAGGTGTAGGCGATACCGATGGAATTTCTTTCATCGGCAGCTGCGGCAATCTGCTCCGGGGTGTGATACGCCGTACGGGCGTTCATGTCCTGGGATATCTGCCAGTTCTGGCAGTAGGGGCACTTGAAATTGCATCCCCTGGTCCCGATGGAGAGGATCTCCCTGCCGGGATAAAAGTGGTACAGGGGCTTTTTTTCTATAGGATCCATGGCCATGGAGGATATGCGGCCGTAGATGTCGGTAATAAGGGTGCCGTTTTCGTTTCTGCGGGCGCCGCATATCCCCGTCCTGCCAGGGTATATCACGCAGTTGTGGGGGCAGAGTTCGCAGTGTATCTGCCGCTTTTCGCGTTTCAGGTAGTGCCGTGCTTCCCAGGCGACGCTCATCTTCTTTACGCCGGTTCCTCAACAGCGTTTTTTACCGGGACCTCCTTCCTGGCCTTTTTCTCTCCCTGTTTGATCATCTCGCATTTCCCTTCGAACACTACCCCGTCCGCGATTCTCAGCTGGGCGGTGCGGATATTCCCGTAAAGCTTTCCGGTTTCGGTAATCTCAAGTTTCGACGTGGCTTCTATGTTTCCGTGTACCGTGCCCATCAGTATGACCGTCTTTGCCACGATGTTTGCCTTCACCACGGAATTTTCCCCGATAACAAGAAACCCGCCAGAGTTGATAATCCCCTCGAAACTCCCGTTTATCTGGAGAGATTTCTTAAAGGCGAGATCCCCGTTAAACGACGTGTCCTTGCCAAAGACAGTATCAATCATCCCCACTTCATCGTAGACCGGGTTCTTGTTAACCTGGATAACCTTCTTAGTCATGTCTGCTCCTTTCTAACTATTTTGTTGTCATAACGAACACCCCGTCCCAGTCTGCCGGGGGTGGACTCGCCCTGTAGTTTCGGGAGCGTTCGAGATAAATCTCGCTGGGACCGTCGCCCGGGTCAATCTTCAGGGCGGCTTCAAAGGCCTGGATCGCCTCGTCCCACTTCCGCTCATTGTAGGCAGCGAGCCCCTTGTTGTAGTAGGTCAGTACCGCTTCTTTCTCTTTCGAAATCATGGCTCCTCCCTCGGGTTTTTTCAGGATACCTCTAACGTAACTACTCAGCCATATGCAATTATATGCACATTACATGAAAAAACGTTAATATAATTCCCCGCCGCCGAAGGCGGCGGAGGAATCATATTGCCAATTTCTATAAAAATGTACATCTATTCAGCAACAGCTGAGTAGATACCTCTAACTATGTAACGCAAAGAGGCTCTCTCAATACTTCCTCTGGATAATGAACATGGCGATTTCCCGGAATATGTTCCGGTACGCTGTTTCCTCGAAACTGTCCAGTATTGCCATGGATTTGTCAATGAATTCCCTGGCAGTTGCCAGGGTTGAATCGATCGAACCGGCGTCAAGAAGCATCTGCCGTATCTTTCCCCAGGTCTCCTCGTCATGATTTTCAAGATCTTTTACCAGGGACTTCCTTTCGCTGCCGGATATTTTATCAAAGAGCCGAAGAAACGGCAGGGTAATCTTGCCGTCCTTGAAATCGTTGCCGATATCCTTTCCCGTGAGTTTGCCGGAGTCGACTATGTCAAGGGTATCGTCCACAATCTGGAAGGCGAACCCCAGGTTGAGCCCGAAATCATAGAGATTCCTGCGCGTTTCTTCGTCGTACTCCGCTTTTACCGCCCCTATCTCCGCGCAGGAGGCCATGAACCGGGCGGTCTTCATTTCGATGATGCTGAAATAGTTCTCCTCGGTCATGCTCTCAGGGTTGGAATACTGGAGCTGGAGGAGTTCCCCCTTTACGAGATCCCGGGTTCCCCTGACCATTACCGGAAATATCTCGGGATTACCATCGTCCAGCGCCACGTTCAGGGCGGTGGTGTACATGTAATCGCCGGCAAGGACCGCCACCTTGTTGCCGTATTTCCGTGAAACCGTAACGTTTCCCCTCCTCATGAGGGACTGGTCAATGATGTCATCGTGGATGAGGGTCGCCGCGTGCACAATTTCAGCGGCCGCAGCCAGGTCTACCGTCCCCTCGGGCACATCGTTAAAGAGTCCGCTGGAGAGAATAACAACCGAAGCCCGTATCTTTTTCCCGCCCCCCCTGAAGAGGTGCATCGCGCTGGTGTCAATGACCGGAATTCCGGTTTTCAGCTTTTTTTCTATCGATGTATCAACAAGTTCAAGGTGCTGTTGAATGGGAGCAAGAATCGCTTTTAAATCATTTTTCATCTTCAGGGTACGCGGCATCAGTCGAAAGTCGAAAGGCATTCCCGCTGGGTTTCAAATATTTCAAACACCTTGTCGAGCATGGTCGTTTCAAACAGCCTCAGGAGGTTGTCGTTGACTATCACGAGCTTGATATCGCCTTCATTGTCCTTGATTTTTCTCTTAACCGCCACCAGCACACCAAGGGCGGAACTGCAGATATGCTTCACGTCACTGAGATCTATACATATATTATGTTTCTTGTTGTCAAGACAATCCTGAAGCACCATTTCCAGCTCTTCCGACCCGTCCTGATCTATTCGTCCCTCAAAACTGATAATCTCAATATTATCGCTCGTTTTTCTCTTCATATTAATTCTCCAAAATTTCGTTACTGGATTATGACCGGCAAAGCTGCCAGGGGAAACGCGGAAGCGGCGGAAAAACCTTCTTGTCCGATTCGTTGTCCAGTTTCTGCTGGTATTAAGTGAAATAATTCACAGATATGAAAAAAAAGTACCTCCCGGTACGTATACTTCAACCCTGAATGATCAGAATTAGTTTTTCATGAGAGGCGCGATACACCTCTCATTCATAAACCATGAAAATGCATACAAATGCATTTTCATGTTAGTATATGAATAAATAGTAAAGTTTCAAGTACTTTTTGTTTCAGGGAAAATCTTTTTCAGGAAACAGGAGGATCTTACCTGATGCCGTTTATCTCAGTCATGGCGATGGTGAGGGCGCAGGTCTTCACGGCCCCAGCCTCTTTGAGTGTCCTCGCGCATTCGTTGAGTGTCGCCCCGGTGGTGAAAACGTCATCAACGATCAGTATGTTCTTCCCGGCCGCCCTGACGCTCCCGGTAACTTCGAACCGGTCGATGGCGTTGATGAACCGGTCGCCGAGGCTGAGGCCCTTCTGTATCTCGGACCTGCTTGCCTCCCTGAAAAGGCGCACCAGCGGTTTCCTGAATGCCGCCGCGATATGCCCGGCTATGAGCTCGGAGTGGTTATATCCCCGTTTTTTTTTCTTTCTTCGGTTCATCGGGACGAAAGTGACCAGGTCAAAGGGGATTTCCCGTGACCTGAGTTCCCTCACCGCAAGCGTACCGAGGTGGTCCTTCAGGCGCCGAAGCCCCCTGAACTTGTATGCCCGGACCGATCGCCGGAGGGGACCGTCGTACAGTGACACGGATACGTGCCTCGCGAAATAGACCGCCCGCTCGGAACATATTCTGCACGTATCCCCCTCATTGGGCACGCCGCAGACCGGGCAGGGATTTCTCACCGGCACGATCGCGCCTTCACACCCTTCGCAGAGATTTCGCCGGCTGAACGATACCGGTTTATCGCACGAGACGCAGCGGGAGGGCAGCAGGATATCGATGAGCGCGTGAAGGAGACACACGGTTCAACCCTCCCGGTACCTGGTCGGGTCGTTAACACCCGCCTCTTCAAAGCCCCGCCTCCTGATGCGGCAGCTGTCGCAGGCGCCGCAGGCCGAGCCGCCGGGGCCCGGGTCGTAGCAGCTGTGGGTCAGGGAAAAGTCGACCCCGAGGGAGGCCCCGGTACGGATTATCCCGGATTTCTTCATGGTAACAACAGGGGCCTCTACCGTGACCGGGTTACCCTCAACGCCCCGTTTCGTGCCGGCCCCGGCCATGGCGTTAAAGGTCGTGAAGAACTCTGGCCGGCAGTCGGGGTATCCGCTGTAGTCGACCGCGTTCGCCCCGATGAAGACCCGTTCCGCCCCCCGGGACTCGGCCAGGGCCAGTCCGTAAGAGAGAAAGATGATGTTCCGGGCCGGAACATAGGTGGTGGGGATTCCCTCCCCGGGGCCCGTTCCCTTCGGGACCTGGTCCGCTGATCCTTCCATGAGGGAAGAGGAGAAAATCTCCGGGTTTATCCCGACCTTGACATGGTCATTGATGCCGAAAAACCGGGCGAGATTTTCCGCCGCCCCGAGCTCCACGCTGTGCCTCTGACCGTAGGAAAAGGTCAGGGCCGTGAGGGTAAAACCCCGGTCCCTGGCGATTGCGGCGGTCACGGCCGAATCGAGGCCGCCGCTCAGCAGTATAATTCCTTGTTTCGTCATAGTAACCTCTATAAAGCTATACGATCGGGGAAGCGGTTTTTGCGAAAAAATTTTACTTTTTTTTAACAGGTAAGATTACACACCATGGGTCTGTCCGTGTAAAGAAAATAATTCTCACGCCACCCCCGGAGGGGTTTGGGCACTTCCCAGTTCGATGGGATTATTTTTATAGTTCCACTCTCCCAATCGTATAGCCCAGCACCACTTTCATGCCAAGGAGGTAATATGCATTACGTCTACATTATACAACATTCACAACTAATGAGAAATATATTGGATGTACTAGTGATTTAAAGAACAGAATTTGTATACATAACAAGAAACAGAATAAGTCAACAATAAGAGTAAATGGGAGATGGGAATTGAAATATTATGAAGCATATTTATCACAAGATGATGCTTTCTCAAGAGAAAAAAGGCTTAAACAACATGGAAGAGCAAGACAAGAATTATATAAAAGATGGTAACTATTCAGCTATATGTAATTATATGAATATTAAAAGAAAAATGTTAATATA
>CAZEPS010000211.1:0-7606 GCA_964514165.1 uncultured Leptospirales bacterium | reverse complement strand
GGGGGAATTATATTAACATTTTTCTTTTTTCTTTTAATATTCATATAATTACATATAGCTGAATAGTTACGATATTTCATTAAAAGGAAAGAATCCATATTAATTGTGTTAGCCTTTTTATAAAGATGTGCACTGTTATTAAAAACTTTTTCTGCTAGACTTATTACAGGACTCATGTTTATCATATCTGAAATGCATTCTTATCATGATATGCCCTTATGATTATTAATATGAGTTGAAAAAATAATTAAATGTATTTGAATTTGGGTTGCTGTTGATGTAAATTAAAAATGCGTATAATCAAGGGAGGGTGGCATGATACATGCTCAACAGGTTTGCTGCCCGGTGCATATGGACAAAAGACGACGAAGCGGGAAAAGAATATCATGTTTCCGGTTTTGAAATCACAGAAATCCGTGATGACGACAGGGAGTTCATCCGTAAACGTATAGAGGAGCACAGGATTAAACAGGTAATGGAAAAGAAGATGAAGATTCTGGTGGCCCTTGAGTTCTCAGAAAAGCCTGACGAAGTGCTAAAGCACGCACTGTCGGTGGCGAAAAAATACGACGCCAGGATCTATACCATCCACGTCGTCGACGACATGCCCCGGCAGTCGTTCTACTACGACGCCTACAAGCTCTGGGAGGAGTTCCGTGACAAGGCGGTCAAGGAGACCCTGGAGAGCATGGGGGAATACATCCGGGAGCTGTCAAAGGACTTTGACGACATCGAGCCGATAATCGAGGTGGGTAACCCCTGCGACAAGATCCTGAGCACCGCGGACGATCTCGATGTTGATCTCATCATCGTGGGGCACCACGTCCGAAAAGGTATCGTGAAGTCGATGATACACAGCAACATCGCTGAAAAGGTCGTGCGTCTCTCGAAGCGCCCGGTGCTGACCTTCTATATTGACGAGAAGTAGTGGTTAAAATACCTGTATCAGTTATTATAGAAAGACCGGTTAAAAAATATCTTTTCCGTGTCCTCCCCGGTCAAGTCCCAGAGCTCCTTCATCTTGATGTTTATCTCTTCGAAGTAGCCCCGCATCATGTAGTAGTGTGCCCGGTCAAAAAAGAGGATGACCCGGTCATTGAGTTCACGCATCTGGTGGAGCTGAAATGTTGAATCAAAGGCGCTCTCGTTCACCACGAAGAGCCAGAGGATTCTCCGGAGGAGGACCGACGCGCGGTGCGCCTCGCACAGGGGAATCCCCATTCTAAAAAGGTCTTTGCCCTCTTCAACGTACCGTCTGCCGATTTCTTCCTTGGTCGTGTCGTAACTGACCCAGCGGCTGAGGTTCGTGAGTACGGTTTTTGCCTTCTTTTCAACGTATTGTAGATTCTTCTCAGAGAACGAACCGGTCGTGGGGTCGTCAATGAGCCTCCTTGCCCACCGCTTCAGGATGTCATTGGCATGCTTTTCCACGAGTTCGATAAGCTTGTCCGAAATGAGATGCGCCATGGTTAACTCTCCTTTTTCAATGTATTAAAAATTCAAAGCATAGTCAACATGGAACACGCTTTCCGGTTTACCCCGTCAATTATTTCGGTTCCCTCTATTTCAGGTTTCTCATCACCTCAAGGACCTGTCTCAGGTTTTCGAGCTCCCGGCCGTATTCCTCCCAGTTTCCGGCGCGGACGCTCTGCTCGGCCCGGTTATAGTGGTTATAGGCCTTGCCCGCCAGGGTGCGTATCCGATCGCCCAGTGGCTCTTCCATTGCGTAACTGCTTTCGTCGATGGAGGTCCCCCCCCCGTAGAAGAGGCGCTCCAGAGCCGAAGCCAGGTCATTGGCCATGACTATCTTGTCGGCGAAAGAGACGATGACCCGTTTCAGCTCCGGCATCTCGCTCGATTCTGACTTTAGATAGAGGGGCTCGATGTAGAGTATCGATTCCTCGATAGGGATAGCGAGCATGTTTCCCCGGATGACACCCGATCCCTTCTGGCTCCAGAGGGTGAGCTCTTGCGAGATCTCCGCGTCCTGGTCGATGCGGGCCTCGATCTGGAGCGGCCCGTAGTTCAGCTTATCCTTCGGCAGGGTGTAGAGCTTCAGGGTCCCGTAGTCGGCAGTGTCGCATTTCGCCACCAGGAAGGCGATCATGTTGTTCTTCTTGTACGGGGTGAAGGGGAGGATAAGGATGAAATCGGCGCTTTCCTCGTCCGGGAGTTTGGTGACGAAATAGTAGCTGTGAACCGGCACCTCGGTGCTCTCGTAGATCTGGTTCGGCACCTCCCAGAGGTCCTCGTTGTTGTAGAACACGTTCGGGTCCTGCATGTGGTACCTGAGGAGCATCTGGGACTGGACGTTGAAAATCGTCTCCGGATACCTGATGTGGCTCTTGAGATCTTCCGGTATCGTGGCCATATCCTTGAACACGCCGGGGAAGATCTTCCCGTAGGTTTTAATTACCGGGTCTTCGCTGTCCGTTATGTAGTAGGACATGCTGCCGTTATAGGCGTCAATCACCACCTTGATCGAGTTCCGTATGTAGTTTATCCTTTTTCCTCCCATCGATATCGGGGTTGAGTAGGGGAACTGGTCAGTGGTGGTGTATGCGTCGATTATCCAGTACATCTTCCCTTTCGAGAGGACCAGGTAGGGGTCGCTGTCGAACTCGAGGAAGGGGGTGAAGGTGGTGACCATCTCCACGATGTTCCGTCGGAAGAGGAGCCGGCTCTTTTCGTGGATGCTTCCAGAAATGAGGATGTTGATGTCCTTAAAAGCCGAGGCGAACATCATCCTTTTAAAAAACGAGTCCAGCTCTGAACCGCCGGTACCCTGGTAACGGGTGTACTTGTTCTCGTTCCCGGCCGGGTAGTCGAATTCCCCCGGCTTGATATTGGTGTTGGTTATAACGTACTCGTTCTTGTGCTCACCGTAATAGACCTCGGGACGGTCCACCTTCATGTCGATTAGTGACTTTGGGGGTATGTCGTAAATCAGCATCTCCGGAAGGCCCTCGGTGGTGACCTTGTCGACCCTGCTCATGACCATACCGAAGCCGTGGGTGTAGATCAGGTGCTTGTTCTGCCAGGTCTGGCTGTTCCTGCCGAGCTGGTCGATGGAGAGTTCCCGGGCCGACAGGTTTACCGCTAATTTTTTCCCGCCGATCATGTACCGGTCCACGTCCACGTCGTTGAAGAAGTAGTAGGGTTTCAGCTCCTGGAGCTGGCGGTAGGTCTGCTTCAGGGGCCGCCAGTCCCACAGGCGCACGTTCTCTATGGTGGTCCGGTTTTTGGCGATGTCCCGGGCGGAGAGGGTCTTGTCGTTGGCGAAGGGGATCTCCTTCACATGGTCGATACCGTAGGCGGTGCGGGTGTACTTTATGTTGTTCAGGATGTAGGGCTTCTCCTTGTCGAGCTCGTTCGGCTCCACCACGAAGCGCTGCTGCAGGGAGGGGAAGATGGTCCCCAGGATGAAATATGCCGGAATAAGGGCGATGAGAACGAAAATCGGGAGCCTGAAGCTCCGCTTGAAAATATTGAAGAGAAAGAGGCCCGCGGCGATGAAGGATATGACCATGGCCGCGTTGTAGGCCAGGAGGTTCGCGTGAACCGCCGTGTACCCGGCCCCGTAGAACTTTCCTATCTTTGAAAAGAGGAGTTCGTACGCGGAAAGCCGGTACCCGACACCGTATATTATTACGATAATGGCCAGGAGTGTCGATATGTGGGCCCGGGAAAAGAGGGAGAATTCGACCTTGCTGTCAGAAAAGAGGATGCCACCGTTCAGTATGTGAAAGGCGATTGAAAACAGGGCGATGATGATGAAGGCGGACATGAGCCACCCGTACAGGAACTGGTAGAACGGCAGCGAGAACACGTAGAACCCGATGTCCAGGTTGAAGATCGGATCAGCGGGGAATCCCTCGAAGGGGACCGCGTTTTGGAACAGGAGGTACTCCTTCCAGAAGGCGGACGCCGCGCCCCCCATCATGAACCCGACCACAATTACCCCGGCGGTCAGTATGATAAACAGTGCCCGTTTCGGTGAACCGAGAAGCGGAATATGGAGCTTGCTCAGTATGTTGTGGGTAAAGATGCGCCCCTTGCCCCCGAGAATCCTGATCAGGAGAAAATTCAGGAAGAAAAGGGCAACGAAAATAACGGCAAAGAAGGAGTGGACGTTGAATTTCGTGAAAAACAGGATCCAGAAGATGCTGAGCCCCTCGTTGATGCGGAACCACTCGTAGTCAATGAAAAAACTGGAGACGAATGATATGAGCATGTACAGAACTGCGAAGATAACAAGGATCCAGATTGTTCTTTTATTCATGGCTTTACCTTTTAATATATTTACAGAGTACGAATTTCGGTTTATAGATGCACCTGTAATCAAAGCTACTGAAGATTACAATATTAGCAAGGATTTTTCACTCTTTATAGCAATAACGGATAAAAGTTTTAGAGAGGAATTCTGTAATTCAGTCATGTTTTTTCTTTATTCATTTAAGATACCAGCAATCCGGAATTAGCTGAATTTTTTGCTTGAATTTAATATCCGGTAACGATGAATTCACCCTATGATATCGAAACGGGTAAAAGACGTAAAATCCTTCATGGTCATGGACGTGATGGCCAGGGCGGAGAAACTTGAAAAGGCGGGTGAGCGGGTTATCCATCTCGAGGTCGGGGAGCCGGATTTTGACACCCCGGAGGTGATCCAGAACGCCGCGATTGATGCCATCAAATCCGGCAAGACCCACTACACCCACGCCATGGGGCTCCTGGAACTACGGGAAGCTATCTGCGAATATTACCATGAGAGCTACGGTGTAAACATAAACCCGGGCCAGGTACTGGTCACGAGCGGCACCTCGCCGGCCATGCTCCTCATGATGCTGGCGATCCTGGAGCCCGGGGACGAGGTCATACTCTCGAATCCCCATTACGCCTGTTACCCGAATTTCGTGGAAATGGCCGGCGGGAGGGTCATCGAGGTCAAGACCTACCCGGATGACGGTTTTCAGTACCGCCCGGAAAAAATAAAGGATGTCCTTACGAAGCGAACCAGGGGTATTGTCATCAACTCCCCGTCAAATCCGACCGGCATAGTGATGACCGACCAAAACCTGGAGGATATCGCCGCTTTCGATTCACAGTACATCCTTTCAGACGAGATCTACCACGGACTGGTCTACGAGGGAAAGGCCAGGTCAATCCTGGAGTACACGAGAAACGCCTTCGTGATAAACGGCTTCTCCAAGCTCTTCGCCATGACCGGCTGGCGCCTCGGGTATCTCATCTTTCCGGAAAATTTCATGTCGGTTATGGAACGGCTCCACCAGAGCTTCATGATATCGGCCAACAGCTTTGTCCAGATTGCCGGGATAGCGGCCCTGAAACACTCATGGGGCGATATCAACCGGATGAAGGAGACCTACAACAAACGGCGGGTGTACATGATCGACCGCCTGAAAAAGATCGGTTTTAAAATCCACGTGGAGCCGACCGGTGCCTTTTACGTGTTCGCCGACGCACGCGGTTTCTGCCATGACACCTATGTCGAGGCCTTCAAAATACTCGACGAGGTAAAGGTGGGGGTGACGCCCGGCATAGATTTCGGGACCGGCGGAGAGGGGTTTCTCCGGTTCTCCTACGCCAACTCAATGGAAAACATCACGGAAGGTTTAAACCGCATCGAAGAATACATGAAGAAGAATACATGAAGAACGGGTAAAACTGTGCCGGCTGTTACCCGTCAACGACCTGGCTGATGAGGCCGCTTCTTCCGGTGTCAGTGTCCGTGAATTCGCAGCCGTACCGCCATGTGTTGAGAACCCTGTTTGTGTGGCGGACAGCAACTATGTCGTCCCTGAAACTCCTGCCGAGCTTATACAACACCTTGACCCTGTTCGCTTCCGGGGGGAGCTGGCTGTCAGTTTCGAAGCAGA
Source organism: uncultured Leptospirales bacterium (assembly GCA_964514165.1). Lineage (GTDB taxonomy): Bacteria > Spirochaetota > UBA4802 > UBA4802 > UBA5550 > CAZEPS01. The sequence continues at coordinate 1,706 of CAZEPS010000211.1, read as the reverse complement.
CGCCCCCTTCAGAAATATTGTGAAAAAGGCAGGAGAAGGTGTCCTGTTTCTCGGAATCGGCCGTCATACAGTAGGTATTTTGATAAAACCTGGCCCGGGGGTATTTCCTGCTGTTATCGGTTTTACCGGATGTTTCTTTTTTCTTTCTGAATAACATCTCTCGCTCCTCGAATTAATCAGGCACATCAGATGCGATACCCTGTTTACTATACTATGGAGTTATAAGGGCAAAAGAAATTTTTTATTTTTTCACGTTTTTTTTCAATTTTCTAAATTCCTGTGTTCAAACATTTCATTTCAGGGTGGCAGGTGCTGCATTCGATGCTGTTAACCCGGCATAAAAGAATTGTATTTGACATCCTGTCAACGGGAGGGTACACTATCATGCCAGAGGTGCAATATATGAATATGAACGGAATCCTGGCGTCAGGTATCTTCAGCATCCTGGTTTTCGCGGCACCGGCCCAGGGGAACGAGACCGTGAAACAGCTGAACAGGAAGCTTGACCGCCTCGTAAAAATAGAATTCACCTTTGACAGCTATTCCCTCACAGACCCTTCCGTGAGGTCCGCCATGAAGAACGTGGCAGCGGCGATCCGGGCCATAATGCCCCGCATCCCCGAGGGCTACGCCCTGTTCGTCATCGGCCATGCATCCTGGGCCGGTTCAGAGGAGTACAACCGGGCCCTCGCCGGCGCCCGGGCCAGGGCCGTGTACCATCACCTCGCCAGGACCGGGGTGCCGCCTGCCAGGATGGAATACATCGAGGTGGGGTCACGGAACAACAAGCGCGAGGTTACCTTCGAGATACGGCCCTACCAGCGGCGAACCCGCTGACAGCCGATAAAGCCGCCCGGAACCCCGTGAATCTGTAAAAGTACTTTACAAAAAATACGTCCTCTATACCTTTTCCTCAAATCGCACACTGGCGCGGTCTGAAATTTTCCGTAGTCTTCATCTACATTATTTTTGATACCTGTTTTCAGGCTCCTCTTCGAAGCATGAGCAGGCAAGCGTTATACCTGGAGGTCAGTATATGGCAAATGCATACGAATCGGACAAAATAAGAAATGTCGTTGTCGTGGGACACGGTACCACGGGAAAGTCAACGCTCATGGACGCCATGCTTTTCGTTGGGGGACAGATCGACCGGATGGGAAGCAACGATGCCGGTAACCTGACATCCGACTTTGACGAGGATGAGAAGGATCGCAACCTCTCGATTCGGAGCTCCCTCGCCTTTGTTGAACTGGACGGGGTAAAGATAAACATCTTCGATACCCCCGGTACCGCCGACTTCGTCGGGGAGACCAGGGCGGCCATGCAGGCGGCCGACGCGGTGATTCTCGTAATCGATTCCGTTGACGGTGTCCAGATTGAAACCGAAAAGGCGTGGCGCTACATATCGGACAAGAAGATCCCCGGCATCATTTTCGTCAACAAGATGGACAAGGAGCGAGCCAGCTACGCGAAGATCATCGAGAACATTAAAACGGGACTAAACGCCAAGGTGGCCACCCTCTGCCTCCCGAAGGGGGAGGGGGATTCCTTCGAGGGGGTCGTGGACATCATCGAGATGAAGCTCATGACGCCGAAGGGGAAGGACGTGTCCGTGACCGACATCCCGGACGACATGAAAGAGACGGCTGCCTCTGAGCGTCTCGCTCTGGAGGAACTGGCAGCCGAGAGCGACGACGAGCTTATCG
>CAZEPS010000210.1:0-7628 GCA_964514165.1 uncultured Leptospirales bacterium | reverse complement strand
GGACCATGGAAGACATAATCCGGGATATTGAAAGGGCGAAAATGATCGATGACCTGCTCTTTCAATCCGGGATAGGAACATCCATCTATTCCGATTATGATCTGACCCGTGGACTGGAACTTGCCCAGGAAATAAAACAGAAACAGTGGGAGGCCGGGATCATGCCCGGGAATGAAAACAGCGATAAACGGGCCGAGGTCCCTGATGACATCGACCCCAGGATGAGGTGGTTCCTCTCCTGGTTCAAGGACGCCCCGGTTCTGGAAGACAGCATCAGCCATATCATTAACTGGCGCACAGGAGGCGGCAGGACCTGTTTTCTCGGGGACGCGGACTCACTCATCCTGAAACCTGATTTCCTCACCGGTGTGATGAACCGGGTAAAGACAGCCTTCCCTGCCATTGAGCGTTTCACGATTTACGGAAAGACCCGTACCGCGGCCAGGGTGCGTTCCCTTTCCGATTTGAAAAAAATGCGCAGGGGTGGACTCGACCGGGTCCACTACGGGCTGGAAAGCGGCCACGACAGGGTCCTCGAATACATGGGAAAGGGCGCTACGGCCCGCGACCATATCAAGGGGTGCTCTAAAACAAGGGACGCCGGGCTCTCCTGTTCACTATACGTCATGCCCGGCCTTGGAGGCAAGGCCCTTTCCATGGAGCACGCCAAAGGGACAGCCGGCGTGATATCCAGGATAATCCCCGATTATATCAGGCTTCGGACCCTGGAAATATTCCCCGGGACCCCCCTTGAAGAAGCAAAAAAATCCGGGGAGTTCATCGAGGCCGAAGAATCAGAGGTCGTGGAAGAGATCAGGGTCATGATTGAAAACATCGATTGTGAAACTGAAATACTCAGCGACAGCGCCTCCAACCTCCTCGACCTGAACGGCAGGCTTCCAGACGATCGGGAGGACATGATGAAGAATATTGACGGTTACCTTAATCTGTCCCGCAGGGAGCGCCTTGAATTCAGCCTTGAATCACGGCTCCGTTCCTTCGCAGGGCAGTATGGCTTGTTAACCCATGATATCACGATGAAGATTGATCCCTTTGTAAAGGACGGTTCACTCTGTTATACTGAGGCAACGGACGAACAGTTGAATGAAGCAATCTCGTTGATACGATCCAAGCTGATGCCCTGATATCAAAAAATTATTTTTATTGTTGAAAATTTTCACTGTTTATTGTTAAATGAATACAGATATCCAATAATACCTGAACATCAGGATTATATGCATTGACCGCAAAACCTGAAAAAACGCGCATCCTTATCGTTGAGGATGAGGCAATCACAGCTCTTGATATCAAGAGGATGCTGGAGAACCTCGGCTATGGAGTCCTGGATGTCGTTACAACCGGCCATGAGGCTGTATCACGTATAGAAGACTTGAAACCCGACCTGATACTGATGGACATTGTCCTTAACGACGAACTTGACGGCATTGACGCTGCCCGCATGATTCAGGAAAAAATGGACATCCCCGTTGTCTATCTCACCGCCAACGCTGATTCGAACACCATAACCCGTGCGGATGAAACCGACCATTACGGTTACCTGATAAAACCGGTCAATATAAAGGATCTCCAGTCAATTATGACAACCGCGGTTCAAAGACATAAATTGAAGCTCCAAAAAAGTTCCAGCCAGTAAAAAACAACAATTCACAACCCGTGATATGCTGTTGCTGATATCGCGCAGCGGTGTTCGATTTCAATTCCCCGGGCATCTGAACTTCTGAACAAAGCTGTCACCATGCAGCTCATAGATAGATTTTTTGACAGGACCACTGACGAGTTTTATACCAGCGACGCGACTGAGTAGAGAATAGAATACCGATTCTGCCCCTCATGCGGAACACCGTTTAACCGTATTTACCTGAAGGGTGATACGATCAGGCGTGAAAGCTGCGGAACTATTATGCGCTAAAAAAAACAAAAAACAGAACGCCAGTATTACTTATAGATAAACGTAAAGAGGGTCAGGAAAACGGGGACCGTCAACACGGCAAAGAGGAAACTCGCAAGCATGAGCTGATTCACCAGTGCCCGATCGCCACCTTCCCGTTCAGTCACAATAGACGCCGCGGTAATGGGGGGCATGGCTCCTTCGATGACAAAGAGAAGGGCGACAGCAAAGGGCGGACGAATGAGCATAACCAGCCCGATAAAAATAAGCGGAAAGAGAATATTTTTAACGGCAATAAACTTCAGCACTTCCCCGGTATAAATCGTTCCAGTGCTCTTGAGATCAACATAAATATTCCCTCCAATTATTATCATAATGAGGGGTACGGTTATCCTGCCGATGGTTGTTGTTATATCGAGTATCAGGCCGGGAAGGTACAGGTATAAACCGGCCATCTTTATGAAAACCGCCAAAAGTGTCGCGACCAGAACCGGGTTGAGTATCATCTTCCAGTTGATTGTCCTCCGTGATGCCTGCCCCCTCTTCATAAAAAAAAAGTAATAGGTGTTAAAAAAGAAAGAGGAAAAAAAGAGTGAAAAGAGAAAAAGATCAACGAGATAATGTGAATTCTCTCCGTATACCCCGGAGATCAGTGCAATCGGGATAAAAAGGGTGTTCTGATAAAACAGTGTCACCCTGAATTCGCTCCTGGTATCCTTTTTCGCGATGTATGAAAACATAATGGTAAGGAAAAATGTCACGGCGGTGAACAGAACCCACCAGAGGGGCATAGTGTACCAGCCCTGCGCTTTTGACGGTTCGAACCTGGTGACAATATTCGCGAAGACCATGCAGGGGAGCGCGATATCGATCACCAGGGGTGTTATGACGGACAGGACGTCTCTCGGAAGAATTCTTCTTGAGATGATAAAAAAACCGATAACCCCGATCCCGATTATGGACATGACCGCTTCCAGTGTGGCAATAAACAGTTCCATGGTTTCCTCTCATGAAGAACTGAAGTATTTTGCAGGCCAATGTCCAGTAGTATTTTAATTTGACCGGATTTTTATCCCTTGTTATTGTTAACACTTGACACCGTAAAATCGGGACATGATTATGCTTCTAAATTTGATATCAGAAGGATGAAAGTGGATATCCAATTATATTCGATTCCTGAACTGAAAGAAATTAAAGAAACAATACTTACCAGGATCAGACAGGCTTCTTCCGGGCAGGACACCTGCTTCGCATACCAGGAGCATGCCATAACGAAGAAGGGACACCTGCCCAGGACACCGGTCCAGGTCCTGGTAATCGGCGGCACGAACCTGGTCAGGTCCCTGGTAAAAAAAACAGAAAGCGGTATCGAAATCCTCTCATCCGAACGCGAGAAGCTCCCTGTTCTTTCCTCCCGGGATGTATTCATAGACTACCTGGCCGGCCACATCTCTAGTGAATCGGAGTTCCTCGCCATAAATTTTGCCTATCCCCTTAAGCCGTTCCTCCGTGACGGTTATCTGGATGGAATTCTCCTCAGGGGTACAAAAGAACACACCTTCAAGGGTATGGTTGGTGAACCGGTTGGTGAAATCCTTTCTGATCATGTTCAAAATAAAACGGGAAGGGAAATCCGGGTAACCGTGGCAAACGATACGGTATGCCTGGTCCTTGCCGGCCTGATTGACGACGACCCGGAGAGGCTGTCGGGGGGGGTCGTGGGGACCGGTTTCAATTTCGCCTATTTTTCCGATTCATCAACACTGGTAAATCTTGAATCAGGGAATTTTAATTCATTCAAACAAACCGATACCGGCAAAATCATCGACCAGTCCTCTTCCAAACCGGGGGTGCATATTTTCGAAAAGGAAATTTCCGGAGCCTATCTCTATCAGCATTATAACCTGCTCGCATCCCGTGAATCATACCCGTCTGTTTCCTCAACACGGGAACTCGCGGAGATGGCGGACGGTGACAGCCCCCACGCTGAGCTCGCGAGAAACCTCATCAGGCGATCAGCTTCCCTCGTCGCAGCCCACATCTGCGCCCTGTATGAACTGAAAGGGCTTGATTCAATAACCGTATTGATCGAAGGGAGCCTTTTCTGGAAGGGGTGGAAATATCACGATATTGTCCTGGATTATATAGAAGAGCTGGGCTGTAAAAAAGAATGCTTTAACATAAAACGAATCCCTGAAAGTTACATAATCGGGGCCTCGCAGCTTTTCTTGTACTAACATGAAAATGCTTGAGCATGCGTTTTCATGGTTTCTGAATGAGAGGTGCATCGCGCCTTTCATGAAAAACTAATACTCTTAAACATAAAGAAAGGGGCCGTCAGGCCCCTTCTGGTTATGCATACATCTGGTCAATGACATCCCTGTATTTCTCTGAGACGACCTTCTGCTTGATTTTCATGGTCGGAGTCAGTTCCCCCCCTTCCTGGGTGAACTCACCGGACATGAGGGCAAACCGCTTGACCTTTTCGTAGTTGGCAAGCTCCTCAGAGATATCATCTATATGTTTTTCGTAGAATTCGACGATTTCCGCTTTTCTGATGAGATCCTCACGAGAATCAAAGGATATGCCGTTTTCATTCGCATAGGATTCCAGGGCCTCGAACGACGGCACGATCAGGGCTGACACGTATTTCCGCTGATCGCCGATAACCGCGATCTGCTCAATGAAATGGTCCTTCCCAATTATCGTTTCTATATGCGGGGGAGCGATATTCTTCCCCTGGGCGGTAATGATCAGGTCCTTGATCCGGTCGGTAATAAACAGGAAACCATCCTCGTCGATTCGCCCCACGTCACCGGTCTTCAGCCATCCGTCAACGATTGTTTCTTTCGTCGCTTCAGGCTTGTCGTAGTACCCCTTCATTATGTTGTCCCCGCGGGCGAGTATCTCCCCCTCGTTGGAAAGTTTTACCTCGCACCCGGGAATAGGTTTTCCAACACTCCCGAATTTAAAACTTTTCGGGGTGTTATACGTTATCATCGGGGAGGATTCGGTCAGACCGTACCCCTGGCAGATGAGGATTCCGCTGGAGAAAAAGAACTCCTCGATGTCCCTGAAAAGGGGGGCACCTCCCGCTGAGAAGAAATTTTTCGGACCGCCGACGATGTCCCTGATTTTTGAAAGGACAAGTTTGTCCGCGATTCCGTGCTTCATGGCCAGCACAGACCCTGTGACTTTTTGATCTTTTTCCTGAAGGCGTATTTTTTTCCGGTTTTCAGCGCCCACTTGAACAGCTTCTGGCGAAGAGCCGGAGCCTTCTCAAGACGGTCAAAAACCGTGGAGTATATCTTCTCGTAGAGTCTTGGAACGCTCACCATGGCAGTGGGCCTGACCTCAGCCATGAACTCGACTATTTTTTTCGGGTCATACACGTAGTTATTTTCGACCCCGTTCCTGAAAACATAGTAAGACCAGGTTTTCTCGTAAGCATGGCTCAGGGGGAGAAAGCAGAGGCTGACATCGTCAGTCCCCACGTTGAATTCAGCGTCAATTGCCCTGAACTGGTTGAAAAAGTTCGAATGGGTAAGGATGACACCCTTCGGGTCTCCGGTGGTCCCCGACGTATAGATGAGCGTGGCCGTAGAGACACCGTATTTTTCCACACTCCCCGAATCATTACCGCAAGATGAGCACTGTTCATTGACAGCCTCCCCGCACTGAATATTTAAATCAGGGTACATAATAATTGCAGAATACCTGCGAAAAATGACAAGTATTTTCTCGGGATACGGCAAGATTAATTCAGTCAGCCGTTGTATTCATAGAATGGACGTTTTACTACCCGGGCGGGTATCATCCTGTTTCGGATCTGAACCGTGATTTCATCCCCTACCGCGGCTCCACCTTTACTAATCAGTGCCATGCCAATGCCCTTCTGGAGGGTCGGAGAGAATCCCCCGCTGGTGATCAACCCTGTCTCAACGCCGTCCTTCAGGATTTTATACCCTTCCCGGGGCACGCCCTTTCCGGTAAGTTCGAATGTGACGAGTTCCCTTGACCCTCCAGATGCTTTCAGCTCCTCGAGGGTCTTTTTTCCGATATAATCCTCCTTTGAGCTGATGAGCCATGAGAGCCCCGCCTCAACCGGGTTTATCTCCTCTGATATTTCATGGCCATACAGGGAGTAGCAGGACTCAAGCCTGAGGGTATCCCTGGCACCGAGGCCAGCCGGCATGACGCCGTTCCCCTCTCCCGCCTCGAGGAGATCGTTCCACATCGGAACGGCGAGTTCGTTTTCCATGTATATCTCATAGCCGTATTCCCCTGTGTAACCGGACTGTGATATCATGATTTCCTTCCCACGGTAGGAGAAAGAGTCATAGTAAAACCGGGACAGTTCCTGAAGCCTCTTGTCGGTGATAATTTCAGCCATCACCTCCCTGGATCCAGGGCCCTGGAGATCTATCTTGGAGGTCTCAGCTGATTCATTAACCAGTTCAACGTCTTCAGTTTTGTGTTTCATCAGCCAGTCGAAGTCCCTCTCGGCCGTGGCCGCGTTGACAACCAGGTAATACTCGTTGTCGTTCACCATATATATGAAAAGATCGTCAAGGACCCCTCCCCCTTCGTCGCAGAGAACGGAATACATGGATCCCTTCAGGGATAACTTGCTAAGCCGTGTCGGAATCATCTTCGCCAGGAAACCCGCGGCCCCGGTTCCCCTGATTCTGAATTCTCCCATGTGTGAAACGTCGAATAGGGATGCCCGCCCCCTGGTGGCTTTGTGCTCTTCAACAATTGACGTATACATCACCGGCATTTCCCAGCCGGCGAAATCAACCATCTTGGCTCCGAGTTTGAGATGTTCCCCGTACAGGGATGTTCTATTTAATGACATGGGGACCTTCCTTGAAAAATGAATCTACGGAACGAAAAAAACCGGCCAGACCGGTTCGCGCATATTGTAAGATCTCAACCAGGCTGATATTCTCTAATTGCCGCGGGCCTGCATAAGGGCCATTATCCCGAGTATGTATGAATAGTACCCGAACCCGGAAATCTGCCCGACGCAAACCGGTGCGATAAATGAATGTTTCCTGAACTCTTCACGACCGTGTATATTTGAAAGATGAACTTCGACGGTTTTCACTGCTACTGACGTGATGGCATCGCGGATAGCGACTGATGTGTGGGTGTAGGCCCCCGGGTTAATAACAATTCCCCCGGAGACAGAAGCATTTTTATGAATATAATCGATGATATCCCCCTCGGAATTTGACTGGAAAAATTCCACGTCGATATCGTTTTCTTCGGCAAAGCCCCGGATTTCTCTGTTTATATCCTCCAGGGTCCTGGAACCGTAAACATCCTTTTCTCTCATTCCAAGCAGGTTGAGGTTCGGACCATTTATAATTGATATTCGATATTTCATTTAATAGCCGAAATGCTCGTACAGATTTCGCGCCTGGGAACGTATGTTACCCCTGGTGTCACTGTTCAGTATTTCTTTAAGTAGTTTTTTTGATTCTTTATTCCTATACAGATCATGCATAATTATTGCAAGATAAATTTTTGACTCCATGCGCAGTTGCCCGTTTATGGATTCGTCCTGGATTATTTGAGCGAAATACTGAAGGGCCCTGACTTTGTTGAGGTGAACAAACAGGCTGATTTTCCCGAGCATGAAAACCGCTTCATGGCGGTATTTACTCTCCATCCGTGAAAGGCGGTAAAAATTATAGTAGGCCTTCTGGAAATA
>CAZEPS010000209.1:0-7639 GCA_964514165.1 uncultured Leptospirales bacterium | reverse complement strand
CGACCGCCTGCCTCCCGCTCTGTACCGTTATGATCTCGTAACCGTATTTGTTGAGCGCTTTTGATTCTGACGCGGCAATGAAGGCCTCGTCCTCAACAAGAAGGATCAGTTTCTTTCCGTTTTTCATAAAAAGTTCAGTATTATTTGGGTGTAATGCTGCTTACAGTATCATTTTCTGGAAGACAAAAGTCAAGGTATTTATTCGTGGTTCTACGACCTTCACCACTCGCGGTTTTGCATGAGACGCTCCCTGAAGGAACTGCCCTGAGCGAAGTCAAAGTGAGTCACAGTGAGCTGGAGGGTGCCTTCACAAAACCGGAAACGACACCGTCACCCGCACGCCCCCCTTCCCCGCAATCTCCAGGGTCCCGTCAAGCTGACCCACCAGGCCCTGGACGATCTCGAGGCCGGTTCCGCTGTTTTTTGACAGGTCGAAACCGCCGGGAAGGCCGACACCGTCATCAGTTACCGACAGGGTGACGGTATCATCCTGCTGTTTCAGGGACGCGGTTATGGTGCCGGAGCGCCCGTCGGGGAAGGCGTACTTGCAGGAATTGGTAATCAGCTCGGTGAAAAGCTGTCCTGCCAGAAGGGCGCTTTTCATATCCAGGACAATCGGATCATAATCCATGTCTATATCGATCCTGCCTGAACCGTTCTCATACGTTGCGGCGAGTGACTGGACCACGGTCATGCAGTACTCCGCCATGTCAACGTTCTCCACCGAGCCTGACTCATAGAGCATAAGATAAAGTTCGCTCATGGATATGATACGTGAGGATATATTCATAAGCGCTTCCCTGACCTCGGGATTGTCATGGCGGTCCTGTTCCAGGTAGACAATACTGTCTATGGCGGTGAAGCTGTTCTTGACCCGGTGCTGAAGTTCCTGGAGGAGTAATTCTTTTTCATGGAGGCGCTGTTTGATCGACTCCTCGTACAGCTTCTTTTCGCTAATGTCGGTGGTTATGCCGTCGACCCGTTCCGGCCTGCCCTCCTGATCGTAAATGAGTTTACTGCGATCCTGTATGTGCCTTATTTCACCGTCAGCGCGTACTATCCTGCATTCCCGTACCGCTTCACCTGTCTCGTTCAGATCAGTCAACGCGCGTTCAGTCGTATGGCGGTCATCAGGGTGGGTGAGTTTCTCAAACAGGAAGGGTTCTTCAATGAAACGCTGCCACGGATACCCGTACACCTTCTCGGCCGCGGGGCTCACCAGGACCGGCTTAAAATCAGGGTATGACATTGACCAGATAATATCCGACGAATTGTCGATAATACCTTTCAGTTTTGCTTCGCTCTCTTTCAGTTTCAGTTCTGCGCGCTTCCGTTTAGTTATATCCCGAATCGTCACCAGGGTACCCTTCATAAAACGGCGTCCGGTCAGTTCACCGATAAAGCGCGTGCCGTCTTTCCTTTTTGCCAGTATTTCCAGGTTAACGGTCATCTTCCCTTTTTGGACAGTGTCCTTGAACGCTGACACGGCTTTTTGAATTACAGATTCATCGAGGTACGTCATGAAATGATTTTCTGTCATTTCCTCTTGCGTCATTCCGAACAGGTTTTCAGAAGCCGGGGAAGCATATGTGATAATCCCGTTCTCATCGGTCAGAGCAATCAGATCCGAAAGCTGTTCCGCGATACTGCGGAACTTTTCTTCACTTATCCGTAATACCTCCTGGAACTGTTTGAGATCAGTGATATCAGTAAGAATACCCCTGACCCCTGTTACAACGCCATTTTCGACCACCGGGTTACTATAAATAAAAGCGGGGAATATTCTTCCATCCCTGGTAATTGCATTATACTCATTAGACCGAACTTGCCTGTCTTTTAATCCCTGTGTAAAATAGTGCTGTGCCCGTTCACGGTCCTCAGGGGCAATCATGTGAAACGCGCTCAGGCCCTGTTTCAGGTCCTCTTCAGTGTAACCGAAGGTCTCCAGGCCGGCGCGATTAACAAAGGTAAACCCGGCTTCAGTATCTAATTCAAAAACCGTCTGGGGAAGCAGTTCAGCAAGACTCTTAAACCGTTCTTCGCTCTTCCGCACAGCGTCTTCTGCGTTTTTTCGTTCCGTTATATCGCGGCTGTTGATAATGAAGCCCTCGGGATTGGCGGTAGCATCATAGGAAACTTTTCCGACAGCTTCTATCCATATATACTCCCCGCTTGTGGTACGGTAGCGCAGCTCGTGCTGAACGGGCCCTCCGGTCTTCTGCAGTTCAGAAAAAGCCGCGAGTATCTGTTCACGGTCCTCAGGGTGGACGAACTCAAAAATACTGCGTCCCCTGAGAAACTCGGGGCTGTATCCGAGCAGCTCTTCATGGGAGGGTGATACCCAGGTGAATTCACTCTCGCTGTTCACCAGCGCCACCATGTCGTACATGTTGCGGGCAACAAGGTCCAGCAGCCGTGTTTTCTCACTGAGCTCCTGCTCCACCCGCTTCCGTTCGGTCATGTCCCTGGAAATGCACAGGATCCCCTCGGTAACGGGATACACGGTCACCTCGTACCACCCCTCCCTCCCGTCAGGGAATGCGTAGTGGTTCTGTACCATATCGGGCCTGCCTTCCCCCATTACCTTTTGAAACACAGAGAAGAATGCTGTATCTTCAACGCCGGGGAAGAGCTCCAGGAGGCTGCTGCCGAGCAACCGCTCTTTCGGAATGCCGGTAAATTTCACTGCCGCGTCATTGACCACAACATGGTTCCAGTCTTTGTCTAAAACATAGACGCTGTCACTGATGCTCTCAAGCAGGTTTCTGTACCGCTTCTCACTCTTCTTCAGGGCGATTTCCGCTTCCTTATGCTCCGTGATGTCACGGGCGATGCCGCAGAGCCCCGTGATATTCCCATCAGTGTCATACATGGGCACCTTTATCGTATGAAAGGCGCGGACACGCCCCTGCACCGGTTTTTGCGGGAACTCCGCCACGGTCTCTCCCCGAAATACCTTCGCGTCACTCTCAATGACCCCGTTACCGGCCACTTCCCCAAAGAGTTCAGTGTCTGTCTTCCCGATGATTTCGTCGGCGCTCATTCCGAAAAGCTTCTCCATGGCCGGGTTCACCATCCGGTACGCGCCGTTCAGGTCTTTCACGAATATGGTATCGATGGCGGTGTCTATGATGACCCGGAGCTTTTCATGGTCCTCGTGGAGCCGCGCCGCGAGATGTTTTCTATCAGTCACGTCGAGAAAGGTGCCGATAAGGGTCTTCGGCTTACCGTCTTCGTCTTGAATAATCTCGCCCTCGGCTATGACATGCCGCACCTCGCCGTCAGACCGGACTATCCGCTTTTCAATATGATAGTCCCCGCCGGTTTCAATCGCTCTCTCTACTTCTTTTCGGGCCTGTTCCCGGTCTTCGGGATGGATTATCGAAAAGCCGAGTTCCGCCGTCGGCTCCACGGAGCCCGGTTCGAGGCCGCAGATGCGGAAAAACTCGTCAGACCAGACTGAACAGCCGGTTTCGACGTCCATCTTCCAGCTCCCGAGGCGGGCGATCCGCTCCGCGTCAATCAAAAGCCGCCGGCTCTGCATTAGTTCATTCTCCAGCTCTTTCCTGGCCGTCACATCGTGTATGATCGAGTAGAGGAGCTTCCTGTTCTTCACGACAATCGGGCCCGAGTAAACCTCAACGTCACGGACATCCCCGCTTTTGAGCAGATGCCGAAAGCTGAAACTTGTCCGCTTCTGCTCCCGGGCGTCCCGCATTTCCTGTTTCACTTCCTCTTCCGTAAGCAGGTTAATCTCCTGTATCTTCATCCCCGTTATCTCTTCGCAGGTCCACCCGTAAAAGTCAACGGCCCCGGGATTGGCGTCAACGATATCGCCGGTTTCCGGGTCAATGAGGAGCATGATGCTGTGGTCCGCGGTGAACAAAGACCGGTACCGTTCCTCGCTCTCCCGGAGCTGCTCGATGAGTTCCATGTAGGTGGTCACGTCGTTCAGCACCGCGTAATAGCCGGAAACCTTACCGCCCCTGTCAACCTGGGGCAGGAGCACCCCGTCAATATCGCGGGTCCCGTCCAGGGCGTAATTGTACCGTTCAGTGTAGGTAACTTTTTCACCGTTCAGGGCCTTTTCAACATGGGGACGGGCCTTTTCAAAGGCATCATCCCCAATGACCTCTTTGAGTGGTTTCCCCAGTATCTCCTGGGGCTCGACACCGAACTTCTCCAGGTATGTCCTGTTGACGAACCGGTATTTCAGATCTTTGTCAGTGAAACAGACGAACTGGGGCATGGAATTCACTATGGTGCGAAACCGTTCCTCGCTCTCCCTGACTTCCTCTAAATGACGCTTAACCTCCTGCTTGGCCTCAAAGAGCCGGAAGGCCATCTTGATGGAGGCGTCCAGGACCGTGATACCGCAGTTCTTCACAACGTACCCGTACGAAGAAATCAGCTCGGTTTTCTCGACAATTTCCGATTCCGTGTGGCTCGAAAGAAAGATGAGGGGGAGGTCCCGAATCTGGAGAATCTTTTCAGCCGCCACGGTCCCGTCCATCTTCCCTTTCCCCAGGTTGATGTCCATGAGGACAAGGTCGATACCGGGCTCTGAGCGGACAGCCTCGATGGCCTTTTGCCCGCTGGTGACGGTCATGACCTCGTAGCCGTACTTTCTCAAGGAGTTTGCTTCGGCCTTCGAGATAAGGCCTTCGTCTTCAACAAGGAGGAGGAGTTTCTTCTCTTTTGTCATCTTTCACTTAAGGGATTGGGACTGCATTCTGCACAATAAATATGACATAACATACCAGGATTGTCAATATTAATATCCGACAATAAAGTATTTTCAGCAGGCAATTTCAACCTCATTTTCATTATCAGGCGTTCCTTTTGCGACCCGCAGAAAGCATTTGTTGTAAAAACCGCGAACCCTGAGCGGGGCCGAAGGGTGAGCTGACTGCCCTGAGCGAAGTCGAAGTGAGTCACAGTGAGCTGGAGGGTGCCTTCACAAAACCGGAAACGACACCGTCACCCGCACGCCCCCCTTCCCCGCAATCTCCAGGGTCCCGTCAAGCTGACCCACCAGGCCCTGGACGATCTCGAGGCCGGTTCCGCTGTTTTTTGACAGGTCGAAACCGCCGGGAAGGCCGACACCGTCATCAGTTACCGACAGGGTGACGGTATCATCCTGCTGTTTCAGGGACGCGGTTATGGTGCCGGAGCGCCCGTCGGGGAAGGCGTACTTGCAGGCGTTGGTAATCAGCTCGGTTAGAATGAGCCCAACCGGCATGGCCCGGTTCACGTCGATGATAACCGGATCGAAGTCTATTTTAAAATCTACGGAACCCAGGTCTATCCCGAACGATGACATCAGGGACTGGAAAACAGCCAGGCCGTACTCCACCATATCAATCCTGTCGACGGAACCCGTGTTATACAGGAGAAGGTAAAGTTCGCTCATGGATTTCAACCGTGCTGATACGTTCTCAAGTTTACTCCTTGTTTCAGGATTATCAGAACGCTCAAGTTCCATGTCTATGATTGTATTAATCAAGAACATGCTGTTCTTGACCCGGTGCTGGAGTTCCCGTAAAAGGGTTTCTTTCTCTGCGCAGGCCGTTTGCTGCTTTTCCTCGGCTGTTTTCCTTTCAGTTATATCCCGTGAACTGAACAGCAGCCGGGTGTCATCAAGTATGCTGCCCGCGGTTTCGAGCCAGATGTAGCTGCCGTCTTTGCAGCGGTACCGGTATGCCACCATCCGGTCTTTGCCGTCCGCGAGGGAAAGGGCGAAGGCTTTTTGCACTTCGGGCAGGTCATCGGGATGCACATACTCCATGACATTTTTCCCGATAAGATCATTCAGTTCATATCCGAGAATCTTATGGGAATTCCCGGCGAAGAGGTAGTTTCCCGCACGGTCGGTTATGGAAACCAGTTCATGCATGGTATCGATTATTTTCTTCAGTAAATTCGTTTTTTCGCTCATTGCGGTTTCAGTTTCTTTTCGATAGGTGACGTCCCGGGAACTGAAGAGAATGCGGTTGTCATCGAGTATTCTGCCGGCAGTTTCGAGCCAGATGTAACTGCCGTCTTTACGTCGGTTCCGATATTCCACCACCGGTTCGCTCCTGTTTGCGATAAAATCCGCAAAGGCTTTTTGCACTTCAGGCAGGTCATCGGGGTGCACGTAATCCAGGACATTCGTCCCGATCAGTTCGTCCTGTTCATAACCCATGATGCCGTGTGATCTCCCGGCAAAGGTATAGTTCCCCGCCATGTCGGTGATGGCGATTAGCTCGCGCATGTTGTCCAGGATGTTCTGGAGAAGGCCTGTTTTTTCGTGTAACGCGGTTTCGGTCTCCTTTCTACTGGTGATATCCACCAACTGGCAAATCACGTTGCCCAGATCGCCTTTCGCGTCCACAACCGGAAACATCGAGACCTCAATCACCAGCTCCGGAGCTCCGGTAAAATCCACGTCTACGGCGTACTCTGGTTTCCACAGGACCTCAAACTGGACAGGCTCATATGCATCAAAAACTGAACGCACCAGGGGCATGACTCCCTGGTCCTCAAGGTTGCTGTCCCTGAGCACATTATACTGCCCCACGATCTTTTCATCCGGCAGGTTCAGAATTTTTCGCAGGGTGCGGTTCGTCCTGATAACAGTCCCCTCCCTGTTTGAAACCCACATGGCATAGGGGCTCATTTCTACAACTGTATTGAGGAATATCTCGTCAGATTTTATCTTTTCTTCATATAACCTGCGTTCGGTTATGTCCCGGGCGATACCGATGAATTTAATTACATTTCCCGAATCGTCGATGACAGGGGATCCGTTAGAGGCGTGCCACCGGTACGTGCCGTCCAGGTGTTTGACCCGGTACTCGACCCCGGCCTGTTTTTCGCCGGAAGCGACGACCTTCTCGAGAAACGTTCTGCAGGCGTCCACGTCATCAGGATGGACAAAGGGAATAAATGATTTTCCGATTACGTCTTCTGCGGCATGGCCCAGTATTTCTGTCCAGTTCGGCGAAACATAGGTGAAGATCCCGTCCGGCGTGAGGGTGTAGAGGATGTCGTTGGCGTTTTCGACAAAGGTGCGGAATTTTTCCTCGCTCTCTATAAGCTCATGCTGTGACTCCTCAAGCTGTTCATTGGTGACGATTAATTCCTCGTTCGCGGCCTGGAGCTCCTCGTTCGCGATCTGGATCTCTTCCTGGGCCTTTAATCTTTCGGAAATATCCCGTGTAACTGAAATGATATGGGGCACTCCCTGTATCGATATTACAGTGGCGGACATAAGAGCCGTTTTGATACGTCCGTCTTTCATGCGGAATTTCGCTTCCAGGTTTTCGTAAAAACCGTGTTCACGGAGCCCTTTAACCAGTTTCCTGCGGTTTTCCGGATCATGCCAGATGTCGATATCAATCGACGTTTTTCCGATAACATCTTCACGGGTATAGCCGGTCAGCCGGGTAAAACCTTCATTTATGTCAACATAGAGGCCGTCTTCCAGCCGGTTGAGATTTACCGAATCGGGACTGGTGTGAAACGTTAGGCGAAAATGCTCTTCGCTTTCTTCAACTTTTCCCAGATGTTGCTGGGCCACCTTCTTCGCTTCAAACAGTTTGAAGGCCATTTTGATAGAGGCGTCCAGTACCGTGATGCCCGCCTGTTTCACCAC
>CAZEPS010000208.1:0-7642 GCA_964514165.1 uncultured Leptospirales bacterium | reverse complement strand
GTGTTCAGTTTGTGCACTCAAGTGCACAAACTGAACACAATAAATTATATGACTAAATTATGCACTCAAAGACACAAATTGAACATTAATGAAAAAATGTGCGGGTGATAATGACATGGAATTAACCGAAATAGTCTCCAGGCTGAAGGAAATAGAAGATCCATCAGATTAGGAAGTACTCGAGAAGGAACTTCTAAATATCCTCAATGGAGTGAGAAAGATATCGGAGGGGACATACCAGATTGCCATGTCGGCCTATAGAATAAGTATGAATAACCTGCACAAACATCTTGGTTTCAATACATTCGAATCCTTTGCTAATGAGATATTCAAACTCGGCAGAAGCCAAATTACCCGATATATACGAATTGGGAACTTATTAATACATTATGAAGATATATTTGACGAAGAATTCGTAATTAGTATGGGCCCCGCCAAAATGGATGAAATATATAAGGGTGTTGCGTATATCGAAGAACATGTATCCAGACAGACAAACAGAACAAAACATGTTCAGGAGTTGGCTGCACTGGTCCAAACTGGACATACTGTTCAAGATACAAGGAATAGTATTGCCTCATATACCAGGGGGTTGAAGTGATGAAAGAACGTTATAGTTCGGATTCACGGACGCAAAGTCCCAGGGGCTGGTTTTCACTGGAACTGCCCTTTATCGAAGCGAAAACGAAGAAAGCAGCAGGTTCGGAGAAGAGTTCGGAGATAATTGTCAGATTAATGAAGGAAAAACCATCGATATCCGCTCAGGAGCTTGCTGGTGAAATCGGCATCAGTTCCAGGGCGGTCGAAAAACATATAGCTTCCCTTCAGAACCAGGGGATTATTAAGCGAACCGGACCCCCGAAAGGGGGCCGCTGGGAGGTGTTCCGGGATGTATAAGCGGTAAATATTTGTGGTGTTTAATTCATGCTGAAAAGACAACGTATTATTTTATCACTGATTCAGAAATCAGGAGGAAAGATCTCTCGATTAGAGATTATGAAGCTTGCCTTTCTTTTATCAAGAGAAGGGGAATCTAGAATACTGGAAAACTTTTATCAGTTCTTACCATACAAATTTGGCCCATATTCATTCAATATGATTCATGAGTTGGATAGTTTAAAGAGTAATGGTTTTATTAAGGATATATCAAAACAAGAGCTTTCAATTACACAAATAGCAAAAAGTGAACTTGAGAATTTAGAGGGTTCAGTTGTTTCCGATATTAATCGTATTAATAGAATATACGGTAAGTTATCGGTTTCGAAATTGATTGATGCGGTCTATAGTAATTATCCTTGGTATACAGTCTTAAGCGATAATATTAATAAACGAACTCAGCAACTACCAAAAGCTGTGAAGAAAGTATATACGGCTGGTTATGAAGGTCTACAGATAGATGGCTTTCTGGATCTTATATTAAAAGCTGGGATAAGAAGAATAATTGATATAAGAAAGAATCCTATTTCAAGGGTTTATGGTTTCCATGGAAAGACACTATCTCGTCTAAGCAGAAATCTTGGGATTGAATATAACCATTTCCCGACGCTGGGAATAGAAACTAATCTCCGTAGCAATTTAGTAAAGGAATCAGACTATATACATTTATTTAACAATTATAAGGCTGATGTCTTAAGTAACAAAATGGATGAAATAGAAAGTGTTGTCAAACTCATGAACGACTTACCTTCAGTTTTAGTATGTCAAGAAGCTAACAATAATCAATGTCATAGATCTGTTCTAGCCGGCATTGTTTCTTCCTATCTTAATAAGGATTTTATAGAGCTGAGGAAGCGATATGAATGAATCATGGGAAAGAACGAAGGTTTTGATTACCGTGATGACGTATCCCTTACCATCGGCGAGTTATGAGGAAGTAATTTGTACAGCAGGGATCACCGATAAATTCGAATGGGTTCGTTTGTATCCAATCGACTATCGATATAGACCTAAAACTCAACAATTCCATAAGTATCAGTGGATTGAACTTGAACTCGCTGATAGAGGCAGCGGGAATGACAATCGAAAAGAGAGCAGGAAACCAAAACTTGAAACAATGAACATTTTAGGTGAGCCGCTTCCTAGGGTAAATGGATGGATTGAACGACGAAAGATTATAGATAAAATGCCAGTTAATACAGTCAAAGAACTTGAAATAATGTATCAGTCTGATGGTACTTCTCTTGGTATTGTTAAACCATCAGATATACTGGACATTAAGATCACGAAAGCGGAAACAGAATGGAAAGCAAGTTGGCAGAGTATATATGACCAGATGAGGCTTTTGGGAGATCCACCAAAACCATTAAAGAAGATTCCATATAAATTCAGCTACGTATTTATGTGCGATGACAATCAAAAACCACACAGAGCCATGATAGAAGATTGGGAACTTGGTGTTCTCTTCTTAAATGAATCAGATCGCCTTGGTAGTGAAGAGAAGGCAGCGAAAAGTGTTCGATATAAATATCTCGATGAGATGTGTTCTGCAGAGAGAGATACTCACTTTTATATGGGAACAACGTTTCCCTAAACAAGTGGGTTGTATTAGGGGTATACTGGCCTCCTTCCGAGTATCAGATGGAACTTGGATTATGAGTGTTTTACTTAAGAGATATCAAAAATATAAGCATTCCGGCGTGAAATGGATCGGGGAGATCCCGGAGCACTGGGATGTGCGTAAACTTAAGTATAGCGATTATGTAATTATGGGACAATCTCCTAGTTCTGATGATTATAAGTATGATAATGGATTACCATTCTTACAGGGAAATGCAGAATTTACAGAACTCCACCCAGTTCCTTTGCTCTATTGTAATTCTGCGAATAAGATTGCTCAAGAGCAGGATATACTGTTGTCTGTCAGAGCACCTGTTGGCGAGGTTAATATTGCTGATAGACAATATGGAATCGGAAGAGATTTAACTGCTATTCGACCAAATGAAACACACTCAAAGCTGCTGTACTATATAGCGCTCTGTTTACATGATGAATTGAACAGCATTGCTACTGGTTCAACTTATACTGCTGTCTCGGCAGATGATGTTCGTAATGTGTATATTCCTACCACCGAATATTCAGAACAGAATGACATTGCTGATTTCCTTGATCGGAAAACTGATATTATCAAAGAAAGTATTAATAAGATTGTTATCCAAATAGATAAACTCCGGGAACTGCGCCAGGCCCTTATATCCAGCGCGGTGACCGGAAAGATTGACGTGCGCCAGGAGGCGGCGGTGTGAAGTGGTATTTGACTATAACACTGGAATACAGGGATACATTATGAGCAACAAAACAGGCCGGAACGACCCCTGCCCCTGCGGCAGTGGCAAGAAGTACAAGAAGTGCTGTGTCGACAAATACGACAACGTGGTCAATTTCCCCGGCCCCGATGAGAGGGCCATGGATGAGTCGCTGAAGCGGTATCGTGACTTTGTGGAGGGCTGGGACTTTGATAAGGGCCCGGCGCCCACGTTCAACGAGTTTATGGGGCAGCCCAACATCGCCACTGAAACACTCCATGATATGGGGCAGTTCCTTGAGGGCAAAGATTTCGGTTCGCTGGATGAAATGAATGCCTATATGCAGAATGTAACGGAGGCCCAGAACAACGCTCCTCTGGATGAATTTCTCGGCCTGTCGCCGTCGCAGATGAGCCGCATATTAAGAAACCCCATAGATGAAAACAAAGATATCGTCCAGGTGAACAGCGCCATTATGGCAAACCAGTTGGATGCCGTGCCCGCATTAAAGCAGGCCCGTTACCTGCTTGAGCGTATCGGCTCGGAAGAGAAGGGCGTGAAGGCCACGAAAAAGGGAAACCTTCCCCGGGCCATGGTGAGGGAATTCTACGAGCTCTTTGTGAGAGAACATGACATCCTCGAGCACGTCCCTTCAGGGGAGGATGATGTTATTGATGTAAACAGGACGAAAATCTTCCTCCGGGACAACGGCTTCATAAAACTCCGAAACGGCCGGTACAGCCTGACGAAGAAGGGGACCGTCATGCTGGAGGACTTTGATCCGCTTGCGCTCTATCTGCGGCAGTTCACCTTTTTCATGGAGGAGTTCAACTGGCTCTACTGGACCCGCCACTCCGATTCCATGGCCTTTCTTCAGGCATCGCGGTTATTCTGCCTCTACCTTCTCCATAAAAAGGCGTCTGATTTCGTTGGAGGTATTGAGCTTGCTGAACTGTATATGGCGGCCTTTCCCCACTTGATTGAAGAAGAACACCCGGAGTACGGTCATATTTTCGTTAGAGGCGCGTTTTTCCACCTCTTCCTCGAGGGCGCGGCGCGCTATCTTGGGCTCGTGGAATCAGGGGGGGAAGCGACGGCCTTCGCCTCCGAGATGGACTACCGGACAACGGAGCTTTTTCGTGAACTGCTGATATGGAAAATATAGAACGCTCGTTGTGACGGGTTCTCTCTGTAAGGTGATTGACAAAGAGGGTTGATTCTGTTATTTAAAAGCACGGAGATATTACAGTGAAAAGAACCGTCGATACAATCATCAATACACTGGAAACGAACAGGGCGCTGCTGAGTGAAAGGTTTATGGTAGATTCAATCGGCGTGTTCGGTTCCTATGTCCGGAATGAGGCGTCTGATTCAAGTGATGTCGACATTCTTGTTTCTTTCAGCGGTCCCATCGACTATTTTGATTTCCTCGAGCTTGAGGAATATCTCACGGAACTGCTGGGTGTAAAGGTAGATCTTGTTGATAGAGATGCCCTCAAGCCCTATATCGGCAGGAAAATTATAAATGAAGTGGTGATGGTGTGACTGACCGGGAAAGCAGGGACTACATTACCGATATCACGTTAGAGATATCGAGAATCAGGGAGTTTACCGAGGGCATGGAGTTTGAAGATTTTGCTAACGATACAAAGACGGTCTACGCGGTCATCCGCTCCTTTGAGATAATCGGCGAGGCGGTCAAGAACCTCTCATCTGAAATTCGAGATAAATATTCAGATGTGCCGTGGAAACGCATAGCAGGGATGCGTGACAAACTTATCCATGAGTACTTTGGAGTGAGCGTGAAAATCCTGTGGGAGACAATCAGGAACAGGGTCCCCGAACTTGATGAAAAGCTGTCCCTTCTGAAGAAAGATCTGGAAGATTCGTAGATGACCACCGATCACAAAGAGAAAGAATTCGAGCAATCTATCGTTCAGCACCTGGTTGACCACGGCGGGTACGTTGAAGGCAAACCTGAAGACTTCGATCCGAAACTCGCGCTTCTCCCTCAGGCACTCATGGAATTCGTCAAGGACTCCCAGCCCGAGGCATGGGAGCGCCTGGAAACCATTCACCAGGCTGCCGTTGAAGACAAGTTCATCAACCGGTTATGCAAAGAGCTTGACTCCCACGGCATGCTCCATGTGATCAGGCACGGCATAACCGATTACGGGGTTCACGTGGACTGCATGTACTCAGCACCCCATACCGGCCTGAACCCCGAGGCGGTCGAACTGTATAAAAGTAATGTCCTCACCGTGATACGTCAGCTCAACCACAGCGAAAAGAACCCCCATGACGCGGTGGACCTGGCCTTCTTCATCAACGGGCTCCCCGCCGCCACCGCTTAACTGAAGACCCAGTTTACCGGCCAGAACTACCGCAATGCCATAAAACAGTACCGGGAAGACCGGGACCCCCGGAAGCCGGTATTCTGCTTCAAGAAGCGGTCCCTGGTGCACTTAGCCGTTGACACTGACGAGGTCTGGATGACCACCCGGCTGGCCGGCCACAACACGACATTTCTTCCCCTGAACAAGGGAAACAACAACGCGGCAGGAAACCCGGTCAATCCCGGCGGGTACAAGACCTCGTATCTCTGGGAATACATACTGGAGCGAGCAAGCTGGATCGACATCCTGGCCCGGTTTCTGCACCTCCAGGTCGAAAAGAAAGACGGCAGGATAGTCTCTGAGCGTATAATATTCCGTAGGAATTACGAGAGATAATACTGTCGAAGCTGATTGTGCCGCTGCTCTATAACAAGCTGTCACGGTAATTGCATTCCGTGGGGATTGTGGAGGGGAGATATGCAAAAGTTGATTAATCACCCGCAAGATACTTCTCCAGATACTCCGTAAGGTCGCTGATATTCTTCCGAATCATGGCCTTGAATTCAGGGGGGATGTTCTGGGCCATGACCACCTTGTAGTAGTTGATCGCGTCCCTCACCTTCCGCTTGTCGATGAAATCGTGGGCCCGGTCGAGCATCGGTTTGTACTTGTAAAACGAGTATTCCATGATGTTCTTCTCGCGAGAGAGGCTCGCCTCATCCGGGAGCTTGGTGAAGTCAAAGCTCACCTTCAGTATGGGGAGTTCACGTTTCTTCCGCTTGTCGGTCTTGATGAGGTTCCGGTAGAAGCGCTCGTCCTCCTGCTGCTTCTGGGACGTGTCCCCGGATATGGTATATTCGAGCTCCTCCTCTTTTTTTTCGCCCAGTATTTCGAAGGAGTCGTCCTTTTCTGGCTTGTCGGAGCGGAGGATCTTGTCGAAGATCTCCTCGTCGGTGAGCTCGTCGTCGTCCCTGTCCCTGCCGAGTTCGCTCAAAAGTTCGAAATCATCCTCATCCTCGCCGAGTTTTTCCCGCTCTTTGATCTTTTCAATGTCGGTATCACCGGTTGGGCTGCCGTACCCGGGGGGCGGGGCCGGGGCGCCTTCCCCTTTCGGCCCCTTGATGTCGCTCGGCCCCGGCGCCGGTATCTTCGGTATTTTGTCGAGGAGTTTCTCGATGGGACTGGTGTCAATGCTCACCGGTATGGGGGATGTTTCCCTCGCTTCGATAATGACCGGCTTTTCGTTTGACTCGATGATGACCGGCCCGTCGGCACCGCCGCCGGGCCCTTCCGGGCCTGATAGAGAGTCACGGTCCACCAGGAGGTCCGCCTGCTTCACCGTCAGGTTCATGATGGACTCCCGGAGGTGGTCGACCTCCCGCCGCATCCGGTTCATGTCTTCCTGCCGGGCCCCGCGATCCGCCATGTCCCGGAGCTGTTCTTTCAGTTCATCGCTCTCGAGCGCGGTCTTGATCCCCTCGATGAGGTCAAGATCGCCCCGGCCGAGCTCCCTGCCGGTTTCCATCGATTTGACCTGGTCTTTCAGGCCCTGGAGCTCGGACATGAGGGAGGATACGTCCCCTGACGGGGGCTGGAACGGTGTCTGGCCCGGGCCACCTTTCAGGTCGTCGATGTCGCCCTTCATGTCCCGAAGCTGGTCGCGAATCTGCCCGGCGATGTTCCCGATGTTGATGCTCTTCTCCGGGTCGATGACACCGATGTTCACGGTGCTCGGGACCTTGTCGATGTTGATAGATTCGGGCACGGAGCCGTCGAAGGTTATGGTGACCTCGCCGGCCTTGTAGGACTGGCGGGGCCCCTCGGCGAGCTCCTTCCTGGCCTCCTCCTCCTTGCGGCGCGCCGCCTGCTCCCGCTTCTCCCTGAACTGCTTCAGGTACTCGATGTCCGCCTCGATCTTGAAACGGGTTTCCGCGTCGTGTATCCGGTTGTGGACACCCTCGTACAGGGAAACCGCGGTGGAGAAGTCGCCCTTTTTGGCGTAGATCTCGGCGTTCAGGAGGGTCCGCTTGTGAATTCGGGAACGGGCGGTGTCGGATATTATCT
>CAZEPS010000207.1:0-7649 GCA_964514165.1 uncultured Leptospirales bacterium | reverse complement strand
ACTCCTCCCCCCTGACCTCGTCAGCGACAAGCCTCGCCTTCCTGGCCGATATGCGGTTATACCGCGCAAAAGCGGACGCTTCCATTATTTTTTCCTCTTCGCAACTTTGTCGTCTTTAGTCTTGTGGCCCCGGTACGTCCTTGTCGGGGCGAACTCACCAAGCTTGTGCCCGACCATGTTTTCAGTAACGTACACCGGGATGAAGTTCTTGCCGTTGTGGACCATCAGTGTGTGTCCGATCATCTCCGGGAAAATGGTCGATCGCCGGGACCAGGTCTTGATGGTCTTCTTCTCGTTTTTTGAGTTCATCTCTTCAACTTTCTTGAAGAGCTTGATGTCAATATAGGGACCCTTTTTTATTGAACGACCCATGATTATTTCCTTCTCTTGACTATGTTCTTGTCGCTGTACTTGTGCTTCTTCCTGGTCTTATACCCTTTCGTCGGCACGCCGGTCGGGGACACCGGATGCCGGCCGCCCGAGGATTTGCCCTCGCCCCCGCCCATCGGGTGATCAATCGGGTTCATCGCGACCCCCCGCACCTTCGGCCTTCGGTTCAGCCACCGGCTGCGTCCCGCCTTGCCGATGGTAATGTTGGCGTGCTCCTTGTTGCCCACTTCGCCGATGGTGGCGTAACATTCCTTGTTTATCTTCCGAATCTCGCCGGATGGGAGTTTTACCAGGCAGTACTTGCCCTCCATGGCGGTGATGACAGCGGAGGTACCCGCGGCCCTGACAAGCTGCCCCCCCTTGCCCCGGGTTAGTTCGATATTATAGATATTAGTTCCCTGGGGAATACTCTTCAGGGGCATGGCGTTCCCCGCTTTTATCTCGGCGTCTTCACCGGAGTAAATCGAATCACCAACCTTTACGCTGCCCGGTGCGATGATATATCTCCAGTCACCGTCCCGGTATTTCACCAGGGCGATATTCGCAGAGCGGTTCGGATCGTATTCTATTGTTACCACCTCGCCGGGGACACCGTACTTGTTTCGCTTGAAGTCGATGACCCGGTACCGCCGCTTGTGGCCGCCCCCCTTTCTCCGTACGGAAATACGCCCCCCGGCACCCCTTCCCGCGTGCTGTTTTTTACCCCTGGTGAGGGGCCTATAGGGCTCTTCTGCCGTCAGCTCGGAAAAATCGAGAACGGTCTTGTACCGCGTTGTTGGTGTTTGTGGTCTGAACTTTTTGATAGCCATGTTACTGTTCCTGTGTCACTATTTCCTACTGGTTCTCGAAAATATCAATCTTGTCCCCCGGCTTCAGGGTGACTATCGCCTTTTTCCAGGCAGACCGCTTCCCGGTTTTGTACCGCAACCGGCGGTTTTTGCCCCTGACAATCAAGACATTAATCTTTTCGGGACGGACCCCGAAAAGTTCATTAACGGCTCTCTGGACCGCAAGTTTATTCGCGCTCATCGGCACACGGAACACGTACTTGTTAAGCTCCATCAGCTCAGTTGTTTTTTCCGAAATAACCGGTCTCAGCAATATATCGTTAGAATTCATCATCAGGCACCCTTCGCAAATTTTTCGTTGAGGCTCTTGAGAGCGCTCTCGGTGATAATAAGATTCTTGCTGTAGAATATATCCCTGCTCGATATCCTGCTCACGTTATTGAATTTAAACCAGGGAATGTTCCGTATCGCCCGCTTGAGCATCACGTCTTCGCTGTCTGAAATCAGAAGGCCCTTTGACACTTCCAGGGCCCTGCCGATCGTGGCCATTTCTTTTGTTTTCCCGTTCACGGAAAAATCCTCGATGACTTTGATCGCCCCTTCCCTGGCCTTCAGGGAAAGAAGTGAACGGTACGCGGCCTGTTTCATGGTCCGGGGGAGTTCAACCCGAAAGGATTTAGGCCTCGGGCCGAAAACAACTCCGCCGCCGCGCCATATCGGAGACCTGATGGTGCCGTGCCGGGCCCTTCCCGTGCCCTTCTGCTTCCAGGGCTTGGCGCCGCCGCCCCTTACTTCCGCCCGTTCCTTTGTGCTCCGGGTTCCCTGGCGCTTATTGGCGTTCGCGGCCTTAATCAGTTCGTACACCAGAATATCATTAACCTGGGCCCCGAACACGCTGTCATTAAGTTCGGCTTCACCTATTTTCCTGCCGTCTATAGAATACTTATCAACCTTCATCCTGAACCACCTAGGCCTGTTTCACCGTAATTATGGAATTCCTCGTACCCGGCACCGAACCGGATATGAGGACAAGGTTCTTGTCCTCAAGCACCTTCACGATCTTCAGGTTCTTGACCGTCACATTTTTTCCGCCGTACCTGCCGGGCATCTTCTGGCCCTTCCAGACCTCTCCCGGATATGCGCAGGCCCCGATGGAACCGGGGGCTCGGTGAAAATGGGACCCGTGGGTCTTCCGCCCTCCGCTGAAATTGTGTCTCTTGATAACACCGGCGAACCCGTGCCCCTTTGAGGTGCTGGTTACCGTGACGGTATCGTTCTCTTCAAAAATCGCACAGTTCACCTCGGCGCCGATCTCCATTGAATCGTCATAGTTCCTGAATTCCTTTAGTATCCTCTTCGGCAAAATGTTCTTTTTCTTCAGATCAGCACTGACAGATTTCGCAAGGCGCTTTTCCCTGGTTTCGCCGTATCCGAGCTTTACCGCCGTGTAACCGTCAGTCTCCCTGGTCTTTTTCTGCACCACCACGCACGGCCCAAGTCTGCATATAGTGACAGGAATGACGGTACCGTCTTCCTGAATAAATTGTGTCATGCCTATTTTTTCTCCGATGAGCGCCTTCTTCATCACAATCACCATCCATAGAAATTCATAGAAAACAGGGACTACCCCAATGATAACAAAACGAGAATTAGGATTTAATATCTACCGAAACGCCTGCAGGAAGTTCAAGCTTCATCAAAGCTTCAACCGTATCTGAATTCGGATCAATGATGTCAATCAGCCGTTTATGCGTCCGTATCTCAAACTGTTCTCGAGACTTCTTGTTAACATGGGGGGATCTCAGGACACAAAACTTTTCAATCCTGGTCGGAAGCGGAATGGGACCGGCGATTTTAGCGCCGCTCCTGTTTGTCGTCGCGACTATTTTTTCCGCTGACTGATCGAGAAGCTTGGCGTCAAATGATCTGAGCTTCACCCTGATTCGTTGTCCTGTAAGTTTTGCCACCAGAAATACCTGCTATTACATTATAATTTCAGCGATTACGTTCCGCCAAAAAAAATTTTTTTCAACCACATTTAAATAGTCAGACCATCTTGACGATGGTCCGACCCTCCCCGGTGCCCCGCCGTACCAGCAGGGCACGCATACTGACATTGAAGATTATTCGCTACTCGATAATCTTGGTGACAACACCGGCACCAACGGTCCTTCCCCCTTCGCGAATCGCGAAACGGAGTTCCTCTTCCATGGCAATAGGTGTTATCAATTCAACCTTCAAATCAACGTCGTCACCAGGCATTACCATCTCAACCCCTTCGGGGAGTTCGATGGTGCCGGTAACGTCAGTGGTTCTGAAATAGAACTGCGGCCGGTAATTGGCAAAGAACGGGGTATGGCGTCCGCCCTCTTCCTTTTTCAGAACGTAAACCTTGCCTGAAAATTTCAGGTGAGGGGTAATTGAGCCTGGTTTCGCAAGGACCTGTCCCCTCTGGACATCATCCTTGCCGGTTCCGCGGAGGAGACAACCGACATTGTCGCCGGCAACACCCTGGTCAAGGATCTTGCGGAACATCTCAACACCGGTACATACGGTCTTCTGGGTCTCCTTGATGCCGATTATTTCAACCTCGTCGCCGGTATTGACAATACCGCGCTCGATACGACCGGTTACAACGGTACCGCGGCCGGTAATAGAAAAGACGTCTTCTATCGGCATGAGGAAGGGCTTGTCCTTGTCCCTCTGGGGTTCGGGCACGTAGGTGTCAAGTGCCTCTGCGAGCTTGATGACCGACTGGAACCACTCCCCGTCCTTGTTTCCCGCGTCAGCCTCTTCAAGGGCCTTGAGTGCGGACCCGGGGATAATCGGCACATCGTCGCCGGGAAAATCGTACTTGCTCAGAAGCTCGCGGATTTCCATTTCAACCAGCTCAACCATTTCATCCCTGTCGGAAGGGTCGAGCATATCAACCTTGTTCAGGTAAACCACCATGTAGGGAACGTTAACCTGGTGGGCCAGGAGAACGTGCTCCTTGGTCTGGGGCATGGCACCGTCGGGGGCGGCTACGACCAGGATCGCCGCGTCCATCTGGGCGGCGCCGGTAATCATGTTTTTGATGTAGTCAGCATGCCCCGGGCAGTCTACGTGGGCGTAGTGCCTGTTCGAAGTTTCATATTCCTGGTGAGACGTGGCAATCGTTATACCACGGGCCTTTTCTTCAGGGGCATTGTCAATCTGATCAAAATCAACCGCTTTTCCAACGCCGTAATGCATAAACAGGCACTTGGTAATTGCTGATGTCAGGGTAGTTTTACCGTGGTCAATATGTCCAATCGTACCGACATTTACGTGGGGTTTTGACCTGTCAAATTTTTCTTTTGCCATCAATTCTCTCCTTAATTTAATCCAGCAATAGAGTTAGATAACGCGTATTTTTGTAAAAAAATAACCTTTCAAGCCGTTATTATATGCAAAATTGATATAAAAAACCCGTTTCGACGAGCGGGTTTATGAATAAAAAAAAAATATGGTTATTCTGTCAAGAAATTAATTAAAATTTATTATTAATAAATACAGGCACATCTAAAAAACTCATTTTTAGATGTGCCATATAATAAACGGAATTACTCAGATTGCACCGGTTATTCTCCCGATGATCCTGTCCATGACTTCCTTCGGAACGGATTCATAGTGGGAGAACTGCAGGGTATGGGTCGCCCTCCCCTGGCTCATGGATCGTACACTGGTTGCGTACCCGAAAGTCTCTGCCAGGGGCACTCGGGCTTCAATCACCTTCAATTCGCCGCGAAAGCCGATATGTTCTATCTTCCCGCGCCGGGAGTTCAGGTCGTTGATGACATCGCCGGTATACTCGTCCGGGGAGACCACCTCGAGTTTCATTATCGGTTCCATCAGGGTCGGTGACGCCTTGCGGGCCGCCTCTTTCAGCGCCATGTTTGCAGCGATACGGTAGGCGGTGTCAACGGACCGGTCGTTCCATGACCCCCCGGTAGCGGTAACCGTAATGTCGTCCATCCTGTACCCGGCCAGGACCCCCCCCTGCATTGAATCGGTGATACCGGCCTCAATATCCTTGAAAAATTCCGGGGGAACATCAGCGCCGGCAAGCTGATTGTTGACAACGAGCCCGGACCCCGGTTTTCCCGGCTCAATCCGCAGGGCCACATGGCCGAACTGATCCTTCCCGCCAATCTGCTTCTCATACACGTGTTCCGCTTCCGCCGGTTTCGTCACGGTCTCCTTGTACGCGACCTGGGGCTTGCCAACGTTCGCCTGGATCTTGAATTCGCGGAGGAGCCGGTCCACGATTATCTCGAGATGGAGCTCCCCCATCCCTGATATGAGCAGCTGCCCGGTATCCCTGTTCGAGACGACCTTGAAGGTCGGGTCCTCGTCCTCGAGGCGCTCCAGGGAGGCAGAGAGCTTATCCTGGTCAGCCTTGGTCTTCGGTTCTATGGCGATGGAGATGACCGGTTCCGGGAATTCCATCTTCTCCAGTAAGATGGGATCCTTCTCGCTGGTGAGGGTATCGCCGGTCCGGGCGGTTTTCAGCCCCACCATGGCCACGATGTCCCCGGTATACACCTCGTCTATTTCCTCCCTGGTGTTGGCATGCATCCTGAGGAACCGGTTAATCCGCTCCTTCTTTTCAGCGGTCACGTTCAGGACCGAGTCCCCCGCCTTCAGGTGGCCGGAATAGACCCTTAAATAGGAAAGTTTGCCCACGTAGGTGTCTGAACGGATCTTGAAAATAAGGCCGCAGAAGGGGAGCTTGTCGTCGGCCTCCCGGGCAATTATCTTCTCGTTGTCATTAACGTCATGTCCCTCCACCGGCTTTACGTCCCGGGGCGAGGGGAGGTAGTCCACAATCGCGTTCAGGATGACCTGGACCCCCTTGTTCTTCAGGGCGCTCCCGCAGAAAACCGGGAAGAGGTCGGTGCTCAGGCACGCCTTCCTGACCAGTGTCTTCACCTCGTCAACCTCGAGCTCATGGCCCTCAAGGTACTTCTCCATGAGTTCGTCGTCGTATTCCGCTACCCGCTCAAGGAGACTCTCCCTGGACTTCCGTGCCCTCTCAAGGAGGTCCGCCGGGATATCATCCTCTACAATCTCTTTACCGAGTTCGTCCTTCCAGATGATTGCCTTCATGGCGACAAGGTCAACGACCCCTGTAAAAGAACTTTCGGCGCCGATGGGGATCTGGAGGGGAAGTGGTTCCGCGAAGAGTTTCTCACGAATCATATCGAGGCACCGTTCGAAATCGGCGCCGACACGGTCCATCTTGTTCACGAAACAGATTCTCGGGATATGGTACCGATCGGCCTGGCGCCAGACTGTCTCTGACTGGGGCTCCACCCCGGCGACCCCGTCGAAGACCGCGATTGCAGAGTCGAGGACCCGGAGGCTTCGTTCCACCTCCATGGTGAAGTCAACGTGTCCCGGGGTGTCGATGATGTTGATGCGGCAGTTCTTCCAGTAGCAGGTCGTGGCCGCGGCGGTAATCGTGATGCCCCGTTCCTTCTCCTGCTCCATCCAGTCCATCTCGGCCGTCCCCTCGTGGACCTCGCCAATCTTGTGGGTCTTGCCGGTGTAGAAGAGTATCCGCTCGGTGAGGGTGGTCTTGCCCGCGTCAATGTGGGCCATAATTCCGATGTTTCTTGTCCTGTGAAGGGGTAGTTCCCGCGGCATTGATGCATCCTTTTATGAAATAATATCCAGATTCATTCCCGGTTAAACCGTGGCCTGAACCTGAAAGACCCATAACGCATAAAAAACCAGGTCGTATAACCTGGCCTTTTTACTCTAAATGATGAGAGCTTATGGAAACTGTTACAGGTTACCGCTGTTGATCACCAGTTCCGTTCGGCACAGTCCAGGCGTCCTTACCACTTGTAATGGGCAAAGGCCCTGTTGGCCTCGGCCATCTTGTGGGTGTCCTCTTTTTTCTTTATGGTAGTTCCCGTGTTGTTATAGGCGTCCAGGAGCTCGCCGGCGAGCCTCTGGTACATGGTCTTCTCGGATCGGCCCCGTGAATAATTGATTATCCATCGGATGCCGAGGGCCTGCCGCCGCTCCGGACGTATTTCGACCGGCACCTGATAGGTGGCGCCCCCGACCCGGCGGGACTTGACTTCCACCAACGGTTTGACGTTCTCCAGGGACTGGACAAACACCTCTATCGGATCCTTCTGGGTCTTGTCTGCGATAATATCCATTGCCTTGTAAAAGATGGTTTCCGAAACCCCTTTCTTTCCTTTTAAGAGCATGCAGTTCACGAATTTGGAAACGAGCTTGCTGCCGTATTTCGGATCCGGCAGTACTTCTCTCTTTGCGGGTCTTCTTCTGCGCATGGTACTCCTCTTTTCCTTTAGTACTAGGCCTTCGGCCTCTTGGTCCCGTACTTGGACCTGCCCTTTTTCCGGTCGTCAACACCCAGGGTGTCCAGGGTCCCGCGGATAATGTGATACCTGACGCCGGGAAGGTCTTTCA
>CAZEPS010000206.1:0-7707 GCA_964514165.1 uncultured Leptospirales bacterium | reverse complement strand
CGAGACTGTGGACTGAGGCAACCCGGTTACATGTACGATATCCCGCACATTCATTTCTCCATGTATCAGAAGAATCATGATACGTAACCTGATTTCTTCACTGAGGGCCTTGAATATCTGGGCTTCCCTTTTCATTATAATCGATACAGCCGGAAATTAGCATGGCTTCATTTATTGAATGCAATGTCTCCTTCATAATCAACTGATTTATTAATACGCGGATATTTATTCGATGAAAAGCATCATTTCATCTTTTTTTAAATAATCATTGGTCTTGTAAAGAACGTCTCCATTGGGACCGGTAATCAGGATAAACGGCAGGCCTATCTTCAGTTCAGGAAAACGCCTATCGTTCTTGTATTTTTCGAATACGGGATTTGTGTCGTAAATTTTAAGCAGTACGGCGTTCTGCAGGGCGGTGTTAAATTTTTTATCGGTCTCTGTGAGCTTTGAAAATGCCTTGCAGTTGGTGCACCAGGAACCGTAAAATTCTATGAAAACGTTTTTCCCCAGTGATTTCGCCGCGTTATAAGCGGCTTCACTATCTAAATGCCACCGCAAGTCCCCGTGAATTTCAATTAATTCATTTTTTGTTATTACCTCCTGTTGATTGACATTCACTGGTTCTGGAACTCTGGCGCCAGTGTTCATGGTCTGGATTAATGCTGATAAACTGAAGAGAATCGCTGTTCCGTATAATGCGCGTTTTACGCGCTGGGTTTGCTGAACTTCCTCAGACTGAACAAAGTAAATAAATACGGCGATTGCGAATCCGAGACCGATAATCAGGGGAATTTGCTCACCGGTATATCCATAAACAAACAGGGCTTTTTCAAAATACGTATATGCAAAATATATAATAACCAAACCCAAGGCGTATTGAAAAATGCCGATCCATTTCCCTGTCTTGGGCAATTTAACGCCAAACAGCCCAATAGCCAGAAATGGAATACCCAGGCCCATCCCGAAGACCAGCATCTGTACCATCCCTTTTAGCACGACTAAAAAATTTACGGTATCTTTAACGCTGGCCGCAAGATTAATCAAGATGCTTATCACCACCGGACCAACGCATGCTGACGAGAGCAGCCCGGCGCTTATCCCCATCATCAATGTTCCAAAGATCCCGCCTGATTTGCTCAACGTTCTTTGCTGAAACAACGGTATATACAGCCATCCCATTGTTGCAAAAGCGAGAACAACGAATACAGCGCCAATCAGCAGATTGGTCGTGCCAAAACGCAAGATAGAGTTAAACGCGCCGCCGGTGGCCGTGGCAATTATTCCAAAAGACGCGTACATCAAGCACATACCAGCGTAATACGTTAACGCGTGGATTGTTCCCCGGCCTTCTTTACCGCGATTTTTTACGATACCGGCAGTGACCGGATACAGAGGATAGACGCAGGGCAAAAGGCTTGCGGCCAGTCCTCCAAGAAGCGTAAAAACGAGTATCACACTAAAATCGTTTGTGCCGGTAAGATGAGCTTCAATCCAGGTATTGAAATTCTGCAGTCCGGCTCCGTCTGGAAGAGAGCCGAACTGCATTGAAAATATGTTTATCATTATATTTTGTCACCCTTTACCTGAGATATCATGTAAAGCATTTCTCTGGAAATCTGCCGGCACCGTTCATCATAGGCTGCCGATTCTTTATCCGTATTATCATGGGCTTTTGGATCAACATAGGTGACAGCTACTCTAAAGGCACTTCCTTCAACCATGGGACAAGTCCTGTCAGCGTCAGAACAGGTCATAACAGCGGCAAAACCTTTCTTCGGATTTGGCGCTTGATTATAGACCTTAGAAAAACCGGTCACAGGATGAGAGTCATCTGAAAAAGAGATGTGGTATATCGGGTTTTCTGCTTCTGTTGTTTTCATTACTTTCAAACCCGCCCTCTGGATTGCCGCGACGGCCCGGGGATTGAATGCTGTCGATTCCGTGCCGCCTGAATATGTCGTAACTCCGTTGATATTATAATACGCGGCGGCGGCCTGGGCCCAGATTTGCGACAGGTGACTGCGGCGGGAATTATGTGTGCATATGAACGTTACGTTTGCCTGCTCATTGGAATTAATTTTCGTTCTGACATAGAGAGCAAGTTTTTTCAGCTCATTTTTTCGATCATCAGGAATTTGATCGAACTGGCTGATTGACGCTGTTATGTACTGCTTAACCTCTGGGTACATACCCGCGCTTTTTTCCGATTGAGAACAACCTGCAACAAATGAGAACAACAGAAATCCAATTATTGTTCTAATAATAAAATCTTTTTTCATGTAAATCCTCCAATTTTCTAAAAACAGGGAATTTCAATTAACGAATGAATATATTTTTTCATCCGGATTAACGGATATAAGAAAAAAGCAGGATTCGTATTCAATAATAATGAATATTTCGCTAAAATATGATAAATTTATCAGTGATTATTAAAAACTAAACTAATTATATATAATTTTAAATACACTTTTCTAGCGTATTCTTCCACTTCCTTCGGCGGTATTTACATATCCACACAACATGATATTGTACTTTATATGCACTATGTGCTGCTATCCTTACTTCCATACATAAAATATATCGCCTCAGGGCTCATTCAGCCATGGCATAAGCCGTGGTGTTCTGCCAAAGACCGCATAAATACTGGGGGCTTCTAAAAACTCATTTTTAGAAGCCCCCCTGGGTGAACAAAGCCTGATAGAAGCAGTATTTTCAATTTTTGAGTAAATTGGTTTTTAGGTGCGCCCTACTGTAAATATACGGCCGTTGATTAGTGTTTATATACTGAATAACGCGTTGATTATTTATTCTGTGCATAATTATCACTCGTTCCACGAAGTTCACTTTCAGCGGCGGATAATTAAATTCTGCTTTTCGACATAACGACCCTGAGAAAATCGAACAGCCTGCCGGGCAGTTTAAGGCGTTCGCTTTTTCACGAATCGAACCCCGTTATAATTCCCTCCAGAACCAGGTTAAGGATCGTGCTTTGAGACCGGTACCGATCGCAGATGAAGTCCCGACAGCCCCCGGGCCGTTTCATGTATTGCCGGCAGAGGCCTTCAGGGTTGAGATGCGGGCATGCGGTGACCTCCTTGCCCCTGCCGAGTAGAAGTGTCGAACTCATCCCGGATTCGGGGTCCCGGTAACAGCATTGATGGATCTTCTCTTCGATGGGGCAATTGCTGCAGGGGTTATTTTCCTGTGACAGGCTGTTCATATTCCTCCTTTCAGCGATTCTGGTTAATTGATAAGTTCAATGAAAAAGCGCGATGGAATATATACCTGGCCATTGGACGAAACCGGCAAGTAAAATACGAAAAATAACAATTGATTTCAACAACGGCTGATATACCTGTTACTGAAAAATATTTCGGGAGGAAATCCATGAAAATAATCATCATTTCACTGGCCGTCACGGCAGCCTGTATGATGCCGGCATTCAATGTCGCCGGGAGCGGCGAACCGGGGGACAGGTGCAACTCGAATTTCGACTGCGGTTTCAACCAGGAATGCAAGGGGGGGGTCTGCGTCAAGAAAAAGGAGTTTGACTTCGGTTCGGGAAAATCAGGTAATGAATGCAACAATGACGCGGACTGTATCGGTTCAGGGAAATGCGTCGCCGGCAAGTTCGGCAAGAAGTACTGCACCGGAAAATGAGAGCTTGGCAATCCTGTAAAGCCGGGGGCCGTCTCCCCCGGCTTTACAGGATGCCGAGAAATATCAGGAATGACCCGAGAAAAAACGAAACGATATAAATAGTCCGGTCTATCAGATCAGGGATATTTTCCTCGTTGTAGGAGTTTCTCTTCATCCTGAACCGGTGCTCAAACAGGCCGCTCAGGAGTATTATGGCGCCGGCCGATAGAACGTATTTATCGTTAATGAAATCCACCGCCGAATCTTTGATAATGAATGCGAGCACGAAAACTCCGACCGTGCCGACAAGCCCGATTGCGTAGCTCAGCAGGGTGTCGTTCAGTTCTTTTTTAGTATTCATTCTGCGTCTCCTTTTACTTCCCCCCGTCAGAAGGTTTCATTTTTGCGATATGTTTCGCGACCAGGTAGGGCCGCCCGCTTTTTTTCAGTATGCTCATGAACAGGGCCCTGACCCGCACCGTGTCCCCGTCAGAAAAACCACCGGCCGGCCCCTTTGAAAAAACCTCTGCCACCCCGGAAATTTTCTTTTCATCGAGATAGTTGACCAGCAGGGTAAAGGTTGCCGATTCAGGCTTCTCCTGGAGGTTGGCGACCCTCCCCTCGAGCTCCAGGCCGAAACCGCGGTAGAGGTGCGGGGACTCCATCACGGTCCCGAAGGGGACCTTTTCGTATACCCGGCCGCCGGCGTCGGTGACGAACCGTATCAGAAAATCTGTCCGCTCCTTGACGATGAAGTTGGCGTTACTGTTGTGAATCCTGTTCAGGAGAAGGAGTGCCTGGTTGTACTCCCCTCCCTTGATCAGCCTTTTGGCCGACTCGAAATCCTTCATGAGGGTGTCAGTTGAATGGTAAAAGAACGGCACCCGGTCCCGGTTGACGGTCCGTATCAGATCGTAATCCCTGCCGCTGATGGCGACCCGGTCTATGACCTCGTGGGGCTTTTCGCTGCCGCCGGTGAATAACCCTTTATTGTAGAGATATATTGCCGCCGGTATTCCCGCGGCAATGATGCCGGCAGTCAGGGCCAGGGGAATGAGCTTTCCCACCCGGCGCCGCCGCGGCCTTTGCGGCGGGGGTTCTGACCCATTATCCGGTTCCATGGCCCCGTAAATCTTTTTCAGCTTCGAGCCCGGCCGGGGAAGCTCGACAAAGTCGTGGAGCCTGGCGTCACGCTGAAAGGATACGAAGTCGCCGGTGCCGCTGATGAGGCTTTTCGCCCGGTTCAGGTGCGGATCAGCCGGGTATTGATCCAGGAGATCGAGGTAGATCTTCAGCGCGTCGGCCTGGCCGGGGGCGGACTTGAGCTGAAGGTAGGCCTTGAGCTGCAGGAGGGGCGGGTAACTCCCGTCCATCTCGGTCATCTTTCGGATAAACCGGTTTGCCTTGCCGAACTGGTCGGTGTAGAGGTACGACACGGCGAGAAGGAAAAGTATATAGATATCGCCGAAACCGAGGGAGAGAACTCTCTCAAGAATGACAATCGCCTCGGCGTACCTCCTCTCCCTGAGCGACCGGTATGCTTCCTTTACGAGAACGTATGCTTTTTTCACCCCGCCGCCCACGCAATGAGCTTGTTCGCTTATCTCTTCCTTCGAAAAAGTCCGGTTATCTCGTCAATGATGGAGATACCGTCGTCCCGTGATTTGCCGATGAAAAAGCCGACGAGCACAAGTACCGCGATTATGAGGGTCTTGATAATCCCCAGGGTGAAGATGAGGAGGCCCAGGAGAAAACCGATGACCGCCCCAAGAACCTTGCCCGGGTTGCTGTTGAACCATGTCCCGAAATTGTCGAAGAATGCCATGCTATTTGTTGACCCGTTCCATGTATTCCCGCGTCTGGGTGTTAATCTTAATGTAGTCCCCTTCGTTAATGAAGAGGGGGACCTTCACCTCGGCCCCGGTCTCGACCTTCACCGGCTTGAGCACGTTGGTCGCCGTGTCACCCTTGATCCCCGGCTCGGCGTAGGTCACCTGGAGCACCACCGTCTGGGGCGGATCAACGGTGACCGGCTCCCCGTTATAGATAGCTATCTCAACGATGTCCTCTTCTTTCAGGAGATCGAACACGTCGCCGATCGCCTCTTTCGATATGTTTTCCTGTTCGTATGATTCCGTGTCCATGAAGACCATGGAGTCACCCTCGTCGTAGAGGTACTGCATGGAGCGGCGCTCAAGCCGGACGTCCTCGACCTTTTCACCTGCCCGGAAGGTCTTGTCCACGACGGTTCCCTTCTTCACGTTCTTGAGTTTCGTCCTGACGAAAGCTCCACCCTTTCCCGGTTTGACGTGCTGGAACTCCACCACGGAGAAGAGGTCGCCATCCATCTTGATGACCGTGCCCCGTTTAAATTCATTGGTTGATATCATGCGCGTGATTCCTTTATATAACAGTAATCGCCCGTGACGATTTCGTCAGCACCTCGCGTCCCCGGGAGGTGACCCGGACCATGTCTTCGATTCTCACTCCACCCTTCCCCGGGAGATAGATTCCCGGTTCTATGGTAATGACCATGTCTTTTTTTAATTCGGTATCGCCCTTTTTAACAGCGGGGATTTCATGGACCTCGATACCGATCCCGTGCCCAAGGGAGTGGCCGAAATAATCGCCGAAACCGCTCCGGGAGATATGGTCCCGGGCCACGGCGTCGAGTTCGCCGGTCGTCATGCCCGGCCTGACCGCGTTGACCGCGAGCTCCTGGGCCTCTCGTACGATCCCGTAGATTTTCTCGATCTCCGGATCAACGGTACCGGTGAAGAAGGTTCTTGTCAAGTCTGAATTGTAGCCCTGGTAGACGCATCCCATGTCTATGAGGAGCACGTCACCCTTCTCGATCTTCTTTTTCATCGAAGTACGGTAGTGGGGCATGGAGGACCCGGGCCCCGAGGCGACGATGGTCTCGAAGGAGCTGCCGGAGCACCCGCTGCTGCGGTAGAAACTTTCGATTTCACTGGCGACGTCCCACTCCCTCATGCCGGGGCGGATGAACTTTTTCAAATGCTCAACACAGCCGTCGGTGATACGGGCCGCCTGTCTGAGGACCCTCAATTCGCTGTAGTCCTTGACCATGCGGACCTCGTTGACCGGGTCCCCGCCCCGCCTCAGTTTCACTCCGGGCATGCTTTTTTTCAGCGAGGAATACACCGACAAGGGGACCGAGTGTTCTTCGAGATAGAGTTCTTTCCAGTTCTGTTCGTCGGCCAGGGACTTGATGGTCTCGTACTGGTCGTCCTTCTGCGGAACGAATCTCACCGACGAGTGGAGCATGGACCTGGCGTACTCCTCGTACCGCGAGTCAGAAATGAAGAAGGCCCGGCTCTCGTCCACGATGAGTATCCCGTAGGTTCCGGTAAACCCGATAAGGTACCTGATGTTGTTCAGGTCAAATACGAGGTATGGGTACTTCCCTTCCTTCCCTGCTTCCTTCCTGAAACGCCGTAATCTCATTTTTCTCTTTCCCCCGGCCCCGGTGATCATGCCGTGCAGTTATTTCTTCAGCTACCATGAAAAACCATGAACATGCATTTTCATGGTAGCTGAATGAGAGGTGCATTGCGACTCTCATGAAAAACTATATAACTTTCCGATTTAAGAGTCAATACATTTACCGCTGCGGCGACGGCTGATCCTTCTAAAAAGTCATTGATTATTTCGCTCATGATGTGATCCTGCCCATGAAATGAAGGACAGGAACGAAAAGATTGCCATAGTCGGCGCCGGTGCCATGGGTTCGATCTTCGCCTGGTTCCTGGCCAGGGCGGGAAAAAACGTCTTCCTTTTCGAGAAAAAACAAACCGTCATCGACTACCTGTCGTCAGGGCTGACAATTATACAGGACGGCCATGATATTTCCGTTGACGTGAGCTTCACCTCGAACCCGGAAGAACTCACTCCCTGCGGCGTTGTTATCCTCTTTGTGAAGAGCTACTCCACCGCCGCCGCCATGGAGGAGATCCGTCCCTTTCTGGATGGAGGGGCGGTCATACTGACCCTCCAGAACGGCCTCGGGAACGTGGATGCCATATCCGGCTACGTGCCGAAGAG
>CAZEPS010000205.1:0-7725 GCA_964514165.1 uncultured Leptospirales bacterium | reverse complement strand
CTCCTCCTCGGGGGCATGGCAAAGGCGATAATCGAAGAGAACCTCCATGACCCGGAATACATCAGGATGAACACCGACGGTTTCGAGGGCTTCGCCAACTCCCTCGGGGCGGTCGACGACAACACCATAGCAGGCAGGACCGGCATACCGTACGGCACCATCAGGGAGACCGCCCGGCGACTGGCCGAAGCGAAATCGGCCATGGTATTCTTCCCGACCGGTGTGTCCGGCCTTGACGAAGACACAATCAGCTATATTTACAACCTCTTTCTCGCAGCAGGCAAAGTGGGAGGTGAGGGCTGCGGGGTGAACCCGATTACCGGCATATGCAATCTGCAGGGCGGCTGCGACATGGGACTGGCCCCGGACCTCCTGACCGGTTTTCAAGCGATCACGGACAGCGCGGCGGCGGACAAATTCGACGCCAGATGGAACACCGAACTGAACCGCGTCCCCGGAAAGACCGTGGACGAACTCCTCGCGGACAAATCCTCCAATCTGAAATACCTCGTGGTAACGGATCATGACGACGGCGTAATACGGCATGCTGAGCGGCTCAGGGAACTGGAATTTATCGTGTACTTCGGCTCCTATCAGAACCCGTTCACCGAGTACGCAGACCTCATCATTCCCATTGCCTCCTACATCGAAACAGACGGGACCCTCACCAACACGGAGCGGCGGGTCCAGCTCGCCTCGAAAAAGGCCGAACCCCTTGACGGGGTACTGCCGGGCTGGCGGGTCTATTCAGCAGTTGCGGAACAGGCGGCGGTGAAGTGGAACTACGCCTCCCCCGAAGACGTGATGAAGGAAATAGCGGAACTCACCCCGTCCTACGCGGGCGTGACCCGCGAACTCGCCGGCCGCGTCGGCGGGGCCCAGTGGCCCTGCGACGGCAAAAACCCGGAAGGGACGAAGCGCTTTGACCTGGACGGGAATCCCCTGAAATTCGTCTCGGTCAGCGGCAGCTTCCCGGAACACGCGGCCACGGACGAGTTCCCCTTGCTCCTTATGACCGGGAAGGCGGAGCTCTTCTGGCACCAGAACAGTTTAATGAAGCGGACCTTCATACCGAAACGTGAGTACAACGCGGTGCTCCTTCTCTATCCCGATGGGTTCGTGGAGATAAGCGAGGAGGACGCGAAAACCATCGGGGTCAGGGACCGGTGGCCGGTGCGGGTCGTTTCCGATAAGGGCTCCATGGAGATCATGGTGATGGTCTCCGGCGACGTTCGCCAGGGGTCGGCCTACATCCCCTACTTCATAAGGGACATGGTCCCGGAATTTCTCGCGGAGCACGGCGAGATCGTGTCATCGGTCGAAGACACCATAATCCCGGTAAGGCTTGAGAAGGTGTAATCATGTATCGAATAAAGAAGAACGACGTACTGAAAATTGCCGAAGAGCTCGCCAAGACCCATACCCTGTACGGACCGGTCAGGGAGAAGGCCACGGGCCAGACCTTCCTGGTGAAGCCGGACAGCATCAGCGAGATTGATCTTACGGCCCCCCAGCCGGAACTTCCCCCGAAGCATGTCCTGTTTCCCCAGCTCGAGACCATACTGAAATACCTGTACGACAGGAAAAGCAAAAAGGCCGACATCAACCTGGAGGTTCCGGTGGAGCCGAAGGCCCTCTTCGGCCTCCGCTCCTGCGACCTGAACGGGATTCTCTGCCTGGACCGGTTCTTCCTCGGCCAGGAGTTCGTTGACGACGTGTATCTCGAGCACCGGAAGAAGACCTTCCTGGTGGCCAACACCTGCGCCGCCCCCTTCCCGGACTGCTTCTGCGCCTGCACCGACAGCGGCCCCGGGGCCAGGGAAGGGTTCGACCTGAACCTGACCAAAATCGGGGACGAGTACCTGGTTGAGGCGGGCAGCGACAGGGGGAAGGCCCTTGCAGAGGCGATGAACCTGGAGCCGGCCGGCGAAAGTTACGTGAATAAGAAACGTGACGTTATCGAAAAGTCGCTCTCTCTGTTTGAAGCCAGGGCCGTCGAGAACAAGGCCTGGATATCCCGGGTCATGAACCGGAGCACCACCGGTTTCATCAGCCAGGAGGTCTGGGAGTACGTGGGCAACCAGTGCTTCGAGTGCGGGGCCTGCTCCTTCGTGTGCCCCACCTGCTCATGCTTCAACATCGAGGACGTGAACAGCGAAAACGGTGAGAGCGCGTGCGCGGACCGGTGCCGCGAGTGGGACTCCTGCTCCTACGAGGGTTACACCAGGATGGCCGGGGACCACAACCCGCGCAAACCGGTGGAAGACCGGCGCAACAAACGCTTCTTCTGTAAGCTCTCTTATTCCCAGTCGAAGAAATACCTCAGGCCCGGATGCGTCGGCTGCGGGCGGTGCGCCTGGGTCTGCCCGGGAGACATCGGCCTCCCGAACGTGGTGACCTATATACGAAGAGAAATTACCGGATAGGTGGATACGATGTGCGAAGATACCTGTAAAAACACCATTGTGACCGTCCCCCAGGCGGCGACCATCGCGGAGATAAAGGACGAGATCCAGGACGTCAAGACCTTCTACCTGGAGTTCGACGACCCGGACGTGGCCCAAAAGCTGACATTCAAGTCGGGCCAGTTCATCATGTGCACGGTCTTCGGCGCCGGCGAGTTTGCCGTGTCCCTTCCCTCGAGCCCCCAGGACGACCGGTTCCACATATCGGTCCGGGCCGTGGGCAAGGTGACCGACGCCCTCCATACCCTCGAAGAGGGGGACAAGGTCGGGGTGCGGGGCCCCTTCGGGAACGGGTTCCCCTTCGATGAAATAAAAGGAAAGAACATCATTTACGTGGCAGGGGGGATAGGCCTCATTCCCCTGCGTTCATCCATCGTGCACGTGCTCCAGAACCGGGACGACTTCGGGCGCATAATTCTGCTCTACGGGGCCAGGTCGCCGGAAGACCTGATGTATCAGTACAACATCGAGGAGTGGCGGAACATCGACGGGTTCGAAACCCACATCACCATCGACAGGGCGGTCACCGGCTGGACCGGCGAGACCGGCTTCGTGCACAACCTCATCGAGAAGGCGAACGTGCCGGTGGACGACACCGTGGCCTTCGTGTGCGGCCCCCCGGTGATGTTCAACTCTGTCATCAAGGAGCTGATGGACCGGGGCCTCCGGGACGACTGCATCATCTCGACTCTGGAGCGGCACATGAAGTGCGGCATCGGCAAGTGCCAGCACTGCGCCATCGGCCGTACCCTGGTCTGCACCGACGGGCCGGTCTACACCTACAGGCAGATCAAGACCCTGGGGGAAGTTATTTAATGGAAGGGCTTTCCGTCATAGAAAAGCTTCTCGAGGAGAAGACCCTCATCATAGGGATGGGGAACTACCTCCGGTGCGACGACGCCGCCGGCCTCTATATAGTGGACCGCCTCAGGGAGCTTGTCCCACCCGGGAGCGTCGAGATCATGAACGTGGAGGACATCCTCGAGTCCTACGTCATTGAG
The DNA here is from genome assembly GCA_964514165.1 of uncultured Leptospirales bacterium. Taxonomy (GTDB): domain Bacteria; phylum Spirochaetota; class UBA4802; order UBA4802; family UBA5550; genus CAZEPS01. Next base: position 4,259 of record CAZEPS010000205.1, on the reverse strand, counting down.
ATAGCGGAAAAGGACCACGACAACGTGCTCATATTCGACGCGGTCGATTCCGGCGGGGAGCCGGGCACCGTGGCATTCGGGAAACTGGACGACCTCCTCAGGTACACGGACTCCTTCTCGACCCACAGCCTCAGTTTGCGGTTCTGCGACGAGATCTTTTCCCGGTACAACAAGACCGCCTGGCTCTTCGGCATCACCGCCGCCGTCATCGACTTCGGCACGGAGATATCCGAAGAAGTGAAAAAAAGCGCTGACGCGGTCATCGATATTTTGTGCAATTCCATACCAATGAACATGGCAAGGGGTAGATAAATGAACGGAGAACTATTCACCCAGCTTTTAACGGCGATGGGCATACTGCTCGGCGCGGCAATCATAAACCCTCTTTTTTCCAAAAACCGTAAACTGGCCGGTTGGATAAATTTCATACTCGTTACGGCAGCCAGCGTAATCCTCCTCAACATCAGTTACGTCTCCATCTTCAGGGCCGACGGCAACCTCTTCAATCTCGGCGCCCTGACCCGGCACCTGACGGCAACCACCTTCATTCCAATCGGCCAGTTGAAATTATACTTTCTCGTGGACGCCTTCTCGGCCTTTTTCCTGGCCATCATCGCCTTTATGGCGGTCATCAGCGCCTTCTACTCTATCCGCTACATGGATCACTACGAAGAGTACGGGGTGTGGAGCTATTACCTGAACTACCCGATTTTTATCCTCGGCATGGTGGGGATGGTCACCGTTGACGATCTTTCCGTCGGGTTTACCGTGGCGTGGCAGCTCATGACCGTGGCCTCCTTCTTCCTTATCAGGTTTGAACACAGGAAGAAAAAGATTGTGAAAAACGCCAACAAGTACCTGGCCCTCATGGAGCTGGCCTGGCTCTTCATCATCGGCGGGACCCTCTTTATCAACAACGTCTACGCCGGTGATTCCCTCCACACACTGGTGGAGAAAATGGGTGCCACCCCCGGGACGCTCCTCTTCGCCGTGTACGGCCTGATTCTTGTCGGTTTTGGCTTTAAGGCGGCCGTGTTCCCCCTGGGGCAGCTCTGGCTCCCGGACGCCCACTCCGTGGCCCCGTCCCCCATAAGTTCGCTCCTGTCGGGGGTCATGATCAAGACCGGGGTCTACGGCATTATTCGAACGTTCTTCTGGATGGTCCCTGAGGAGTCGGCCATGCCGGTCGACGGGTTCTTCTGGGGGATTGTTATCGCATCCTTCGGGGTGGCGACCCTCTTCATCGGGACCGTCCAGTCCATGAAGCAGAGCGACGCAAAGCGTCTCCTGGCGTACAGTTCCATCGGGCAGGTGGGGTACATCATCCTGGCGGTCGGCGCCGCGCTCCTGATGTTCAATATGGAGAGCCCGGCGGTGACCCTTCTCGCGGTCGTCGCCATGGTCGGGGCCCTGTATCACGTGTTGAACCACGCGGTGTTCAAGGGCCTCCTCTTTCTCACGAGCGGCAGCATGCTCTATGCCACTGGCGAGAAGGACCTGAACCGCCTCGGTGGCCTGGCCACCCTGATGCCGGTGACCGCGGTTATCGCGGGCATAGCGTCGCTCTCTATTTCAGGGGTCCCCCCCTTCAGCGGTTTCGCGAGCAAGTGGTCGATTATCAGTTCGTCGCTTCTGGCGGGCAGCGAGGCCCCCTTCCTGGTCCTCTTCGGGATTGTGGCCCTGTTTACCAGCGCCGTGACCCTCTCCTGCTACGTGAAGTACTTCGGCATGGCATTCACCTCGTCAGGGGTCGAGTGGAACGGCAGGAATGACGTGAAAGAGGTGCCGGCACTGATGATCATACCGAAAGTGGTGCTGACACTGCTCTGCGTCGTCCAGGGGCTCTTCCCCTTCTTCTACTACCGGGTCTTTGTCAGCGTCATGAAGACGTCCGGGGGTTCCATCGTGGAGCCGGCATTCAGGGATTTCATATTTGGCCGGACCTTCACCGGCGAGGCGCTTGGGGTCGGGTTCGTGACCGTTGAACGGATTGTCGCCTCGGTGGCCGTGCCCCTGGTGATTCTCGCGGTGGTGGCCGCGGCATTCGTCCTCGCCTGGTTGCTCAGGAATTCCGGCGGGGCCGGGGTCCGGGAGTGCGACACCTGGCTCTGCGGGTACAAGGAACTTGCTGAAGAAACCCGTTACAAAGACCGGCACATGTTCTCGGCCCTGAAGAAACTTCTCTGGTGGACCGGGGGCAACGTTAAAGAAAAGTGATATGACACGAGGTCAATTATGAATAACTCGGATACCATAAAGAATACTCTCACTGAAAAGTTCGGCGGTGACGTGATCAAGACCGAAAGTGCGGTCGAGAACCGCCTGTTCGTTGAGGTGAAGAAGAACGCCCTCACGGGGGTCACCCGGGAACTGATGGGCCAGGGGGCCAGGTACCAGGTGAGCGTCGGCTACGACAATTCCGACAAAGACGGCACCATGGGGCTCATCCATAACTTCGCGTTTGACAAAGAAGGATTCATGGTGTGCGTCAACTCCTTTACCCCTGAGAACGATCCGGTGTTCGAGTCGATAACCCCGGACGTGCCGAGCGCGGGATGGTCTGAGCGGGAGTACATGGACCTGCTTGGAATGAAGTTCACTAACCACCCGAAGCCGAAACGCCTGGTCCTGGCGGACGACTGGCCCGAGGGGATTCATCCCCTGAAGAAGGACATTCCCCACGACCTGATGCCCCCGGCCGCCGAGGACGTGGCCTACCAGATGGACGAGTGCCCCGACGGGTGCACCACCATACCGGTTGGTCCCTTTCACCCCTCCCTCCACGAGCCGAACTACTGGTCGGTCTATGTCGACGGCGAGACCATAAAGGGGGCCGACTACCGCGGCTTCATGACCCACCGGGGCATCGAGAAGCTCTGCTCCACCCAGGTAAGCTATAACGAGATTCCCTTCATCGCCGAGCGCATCTGCGGCATCTGCGGGTCTGTCCACGCCACCGCCTATTCCCAGGCCGTTGAGGCCGCGGCCGGTTTTACAATTTCGCGCAGGGCGGAGTTCATCAGGGTGATGATGCTCGAGATAGAGCGGATCCACTCCCACCTCCTCTGGCTCGGGGTTGCGGGCCACCTTATCGGCTTCGACACGGTATTCATGCAGTCGTGGCGGGTGCGGGAGCACATCATGTGGCTCTGTGAGCGAATCACCGGTAACCGGAAGACCTACGGCATGATCGTTGTCGGCGGGGTCCGCCGCGACTTCACCCCGGAGATCCAGGAGGACGTTCTGAACGTCGTCAACCAGGTCGAGAAGGAACTCATGACCATCATGAAATCGATAGAAGGGGACACCGCCATCCATCAGCGGACGAAAGGGGTTGGGCGCATCACCCGCCAGGAGACCCTCGACTGGAGCCTGGTGGGGCCGGTGGCACGGGCCCGGGGCGTGGACATCGACGCCCGGCGGGACCATCCCTACGCTGCATACGACGAGGTTACCTTTGACGTGCCGGTCTTTGACAGCTGCGACGTCTGGGCAACGGTGCTGATTCGAATCCTCGAGACCTTTGAGGCGATAAAGATTATCCGCCAGTGCATCGACAGGATGCCGGCGGGCGAGATCATAACCGAAATGGACGATATCATCGAGCCGGGGAGGCACGCCATCACCTCGGTCGAGGCGCCCCGGGGCGAGTCGGTCCACTACGTCATCACCGGCGAGGAGAACCGGCCTGATCGGTGGAGGGTCAGAGCCCCGACCTATCCGAACCTCCAGGGGGTGCCGGCCATGCTCACCGGCGACCAGTTCGCCGACTTTCCGATTATCCTCGGGAGTATCGACCCCTGCTTTTCCTGCACCGACCGGGTACAGAGGGTTGATATTTACAAAGGGAGCGTCGCGGTGATGAACCGGGTTGAACTTGAAGAGATGTCGCGGAAAGCGCGTAACGCGCGGACAACGAGAAAGGGAAGGTAAGCCATGGACGCAGTATACGTTGTGATAAATATTCTGGTCTTTCTGGCTGCGGCCCCCCTCTTTGAGGGGATCATACGAAGGATAACCGCCCGGGTCCAGTCCCGGCAGGGTCCTCCGCTTGTCCAGCCCTATTATGACATTTTGAAGCTTTTGGGCAAAGAGGATCTCAACGCGGGCAAGACCCCGGTCTTCCGGCTGGCGCCCCTTATTGCCATGGCGTCCATAGTGGCAGTCATCGCCTTCCTGCCCCTGGGGAACAGGATCAACTTCCTCACCGGGTACGCGGACATCATAACTATCATCTACCTCCTCACCATGGGGGGAGT
>CAZEPS010000204.1:0-7742 GCA_964514165.1 uncultured Leptospirales bacterium | reverse complement strand
ATTAAAACATGCTTTACCTTCATTTTATAAAAATGTCTCTAAACCCCCTCCGGGGGATGAGGTCATCGATTCGGGGGCGTTGTGTTGTGGTGAGCGGTTGGCTGTCCGGCTGTGCCGGACGTTTCTACGACTAAAATTATGACAGTTCTTGTCATGCCACCAGCAGCATATAACATACAATCGACAGGTGTTCACTTTGATAATTATTCTTTATGGCCCATTCATTCCTGGATTTTTCAATCCATCTGTCAATCTCTGCAGGATCAATGACCGGGGTAGCGGGATTCTCATCACGTGCCGACCGAATGATATGCATGATCTCATCAACACGGTTGCTGTTGAGTTTCATAGAACCGTCTCTGTTGAACAGGGCGGGGTACAACCGAGATGATTTATACGATAATAAAATATAGAGGCTGTCCGCGGCCACGCGGGTCTTTTTTATGCTTTTTATGCCCTGAGGAAGTCTCCGTAAATATTTGACTCCAGTATCATCAAGTTCCGCCAGGTCATCAATGAAGCTGCTGGTCTGCAGGTTGTCAGCTGATTCAATAAACTTAATGACGTCATCAAGATCAAGGTCAGCATCCCCGAAGTTTTGCACTGTCCTGGCAAGCTCAAGCATTTCGTAGTCCTTTCCCTTGTGTTGCTCCACAAGGACAGGAATATCGGAAAAGGATTTCATTTCCCTGTTCTTCGCAAGGAGCCTGTACTGCCAGTTCATGGCGTGGCGGATCTTCTCATTGCTCATGGTTGACGGGAACATGTTATAGATATAGACGTCCCGCGGTTCGTGCCAGGGGCGCAGGATCCTTCCCATCCGCTGGGCGAGAATAAGGACCGTCCAGGGGAGATCAAAATTAATAAGAACAGCCGCGTCCTGAAAATTAAATCCCTCCGCCAGGGCGGTGGTGGCAACAAGTATGTCAATCTCTTCAGTTTTTTCATATTCATAATCTGACGAGTCATCAATATCTATGTCGATAGTATTGGCCAAAGGGGCGAATCTCCGTATGATATCCTCAATGTCTGACTTATCAACAGAATGCGAGATCCTCTTTTCCGGCAGCAGCTTCTCCAGAGATTCCGCGACATACCGGGCTGTTTCAATATAAAAACAGAAGATGACCACTTTTTCAGTATCATGTTCTCTAATTACCGTAATGAGACTTTCTATTTTATCATCACTATGGCCTTCTTTGTCCACCTCAAGGTATGGCGCTATGGTTCTACGCATGGATGAGGCACGTTCAGTGAGCTTTTCCTGGTGCTCGAACCTCAGCCTGGTAAAGCCCCCTTCCTGCTCCATGTTTCTGAGCAAAGTATCGATCCGCTTCATGGATGAACAGAATTGATGGACCACACTGGCTTCAGTCAGAGGGGCCCTTATTCCTGCTGCAGTTTCTTCAAAGAGATTGCCGTTGTAATCATTGTCAGATTTCTTATAGAGAAGCCCCTTACTCAAAAGTTCGTGGAGCATGTCGTCACAGGAATTATCGTAGAGAACATTCTTGAAATGGATTTTCCTCGGGAAATACCTCTTCTGGTCGCCGGAGAAAAGCACATACCTGTTGCCGTTGTTATCAAGGCTGCTGAAATAGCTCACCACCGAAGGGGTGGTCAGTACCACGCATGGAGGCAGGTCAGACAGTTCCCTGGCAGCGTTCACGTCCCAGTGTCTGCTCTCCAGTTCGCCAAACATGTTACTGTCCCCTTCCAGGGCCGGGAGCACCCTGAGCTGGTCGTTGATGTCCTGGATTCCCCTGCTGTACGGGGTCGCCGTCATGAGCAGCACCTTCGCGTCCTTGCTGACCGCTTCAATGAGCCTTTTATTGCGGAGCCGGATGCCGGTTCCTTCCTGGGAATTTCTGAGATGGTGGCTTTCATCCAGAATGATGACTGTTTTACGGTTAGCGTGACGCAGTTCCGTTTCGAGCTCGACAATCTCACGGTACTTTTGCCAGTCTTAACTGAAAGAATATAGTAGGAATACTCAAAACTTGAAATATGGGCTGCCCGCATGGTCCTCCTCCACATCCCTTTGAGGCCGGCAGGGCAGAGCACTATCGCGGTATCAATTTCATTCTTCATCCTCATAAACGCGAGTGCGTGGGCTGCCATGATGGTCTTGCCAAGGTCCGTGGAAGCGACCAGCATGGAACCGCCATGTTCTTCAATATTCCGGAGCACGCGGGAAACAATGGGCCTCTGGTACCGGGCCAGGGCGGGGAGCCTCCCGTAGTCTTCCTCTTCAGGGAGGCCGTACAGTTCAAGAAGGGACTTCATATAGATGTCCCAGGGGCTGTACAGTCTAAGCCATTCCTCAAGGCGCTGAAGAAGCTCTTCAGAAATATTTACCGCTTTTGCATAATAATAATCAAACCGTTCAATAAAAAATTGAACATCTTCAGTTTCTGTGACTGTGTAACCCGCTTCACGGCTGGTCACCAGGCCGTGGCGGGTAAGGTTTGCGGAGGTCACGACAGCTGATGAAGTATCTGCTATGTACAGCTTGGCATGGTGATAGATATATTTAGGGCCGATTGATGTGGCTCCTGAATCATCAGTGGAAATATTTACCAAAAACCGCCCCCTTTTTATGGCGTCACGGAGTTCAGTCATGGCCCGGGTACGGTCTTCAAATGCAGCGGTTGCCAGAGATTCAAAAAACTCGGAAATCACTTCGCTGATTTTATCAGAACCGGCTTCAGTTCTTCCGAGCAGTAAACGCACCTCCTTTCCCCTGAGAATCTCACTGAGACAGTCATAACCGGCCGGTTCAAAATATGCGGTAGCAATCCGGACAACATTGGCCTCCTGGAGAACATGGGCTATGTTCCTTAATGCGGCCCCTCCTCCGGAGAAAAACTTATTGTGGTGCTGTTGTGAATCAGGTTTATCTTTCATTTTGAAAATTCAACTTTTTACATTGCTCTTCAATTGATACGTGCCGGTCCTTCTGAATGAAGGTGTCCTTAAAAAACGATACAGCATTTACAGCCGGTAAAGAGCATGGTGTAGTATAGAGTGTCATTTTAGCAAACAGATTTTATCCGGCAGACTGGTTGTGTGAGAGTTCTTTCAGCTTAGTAACCCCCCAAGCCTTCTGGAGGGGGCTCATGTGTAAGTATACTTTTCGTTACGAAATTGAATCTATTCTACAATCACTCAGAGAAGCTACTAACCCATCCCGGGGGTGACTCGGGAAATAGTGTCGTTCAGTCCCCCCTCCCTTTGGGATAGGTTCCTGGCAGGGTGACGCAGAGCCGAGCGATGACAGGATGTCAAATCAGCGCTCGGCTGAACGGGGTGGATTAAAAACCGTAACCCTGAACGATGTGAATTGAGTGACTTGGATATATCAATAATTAGCTCAAAAACGGTTCAGGCGAGATGATCATAGATGTGTAATTCTAGTTGACAATGCATATTATTTTTATATATTATGCATAAGGAGATAGTCATGAGAACAACTATTGATATACCTGAAGAACTGGTGAACGAAGCGATGAGATTAACAAATATTTCTACAAAAACTGATGTCATCAAAGAAGCTTTAATTAATTTAATCCAACGTGAAAAGATTAGAGCAATTAAAAAATATTATGGTAAAATCAAACTTGATATTAATCTTGATAACCTGAGAAAACGATGAGCAAAGTTTTAGTTGATTCATCAGTATGGATTGACTATTTTCGTGGATCACCTGAAATCAATAAATTTAAATTAGAAGAATTAATTGATAATAACCAGGTATGTACAAATGATTTAATTTTATCAGAACTGCTTCCGCCGCTGATTTTACAGAAGCAGGAAGAAGTAATTGATATTTTAAAAACTATAAAAAATATTCCCATATCAATTGTTTGGAATGATATTATTGATTATCAAATTATAAATTTGAAAAATGGCATTAATAAAGTCGGAGTTCCCGATTTGATCTTATTACAAAATACAATCCAGAATAATTTGATTATATTTTCATCGGATAAGCATTTTGAGCTGATGAGTAAATATATTGAATTTAAAACTTTTGGGAACCTCTAAAAAATCAGGATTGTCATTGATGAAAAAATGATACCAACTGCTTGTAACAGACGTTGTACCTGACGTGAACGGATGCACATAAGTCGACTCCCCCCAAAGCCCTGGCTGAGGTCAATACGAGTCGGGGGCGTTCTATGATGGAATGGTTATAAAAACGACAGGCCGTGAGACCTGTCGTTTTTGTGTCGTTACGCGGACAATTTTTGTGAATACTACTCAGTGATTACGACTCTTGGGTTACAACCTCGTCACCGTTTCTCCTGGCCAGGTTCCAGAGGGTGATAAGTATAGCTCCGCTTCCGAGGAGCAGGGCCGAGAACCGTATGATGAACGCCAGGGCCGAGAAGGCCTCTTCGGCGTTTTTGAACCCGGCCAGAAGGTTCATGATGAAGATGGTTCCATTGATCAAGACGAGTCCAATGAAAAACCTGAGGTTCGCCGTGGACTTTTCCCTCATGATCAGATTTCCCAGCCATATGGCCGCGGGGATTACCGAAAAGTAGAAGAGCAGGGTGTAGGCCGCTGCGGCGGTGAGCCCGAACATCAGGCCGAAGGCCGGTGATATGATGACCGACAGGGCCAGGAGCAGCACCATGACGATGACCGCCGGTATGACCGAAAGCACCGCGATAAATCCCCGGCCCACCGCGTGGAACGGTTTACGGGCCGCCACGTTCCCCAGTTCCGAAAACAGTGCCGGGCTCTTCCTGTGGAGAAGTATCCCCAGGAGAAACAGTATGGCCGTGACAAAGAGCATGGTAATGAATTTCCAGATCGACTCCTTCACCTGAATCGACGGCCCCGGTTCCGGGGATATTTTCGGTTTGATCCACTGGAAATCCTTCACCCTGGCCCCGTCGCTGATATCGGCGTTGAGGCCCCGGTAGGTCAGGGTCCCGTGAATGACCGTTCCGGGCATGACGGTCAACGAGACATCGGCATCCCTGAGCTCCTTCTCGAGCTCCTCGTTGTTCTCGTCGATTTCGACGTCGTTTACCGATACGTCGCCCATGAATTCACCCTTCAGAACGATGGTCCTGCCGAAGATGCGTGTCTTTTCCATTACCGTGCCGTCGAGGGTAACGTCCATGCCGCAGGCGATGAGGCTCCCGTCGACGGCCGCGTTCATTGTCACCGATGAGCCGCAGACGATGACGTTTTTCCTGACAGTGCCGTTCAGGACAACGTCCTTGCCCAGGGTACGCACGTTGCCCCGCACCGTGCCGTCAATGTTGACGAACTCTCCGCCGCCTATGACGCTCCCCTCCACCGTGCCGGGCACATTGACGTACTGGCCGGCGCCGATAATGTCGCCGGTGACTCTGCCGGACGAATGGAACTGTTCCGTCCAGAAGAACAGGTCTCCCCGCATCTCGCCGTCATTGGTGAAGGACCGGCCCGATACGAAGGCGTCCCCTTTATGCACGGCGCCGGCTTTCAGGGTTTCCGCCCCAGGGGTTCTGGCCAGGGCCGCTGACGCGCATACGAGTAATACGGCGCATACCAGCAGGTGTTTCAGTATCATTTTTTTCTTCATTTGTAATTCCTCCTTATAAATGAACCGGTATGACTGATCTCATCGTTTTCATGGGGATACCGGTTCCATGGATCAGTTCTTTTGTTTCCCGGCATTTGCCCAGGGATGGTTCGGTGTCATGAACAGCATGTATGTGACCACCGCCCCGGCGATCACGCACATGGCTAAAAGCACGATATTAACGGTGGAAACAAAGCCGCTGAAGAACAGGGAAAAGATGTTATAGGTCGCGTGAATGTAGCGCACGGTTTCCGCCATCGCCGCGATGCTCCGGATCGCTCCTGACAGGAGCGCGGTGATGCTCGTGTCGTAGAGCATCAGGACGGCGCTCGCCCCGAGGAGGATCGCCATCATGGACAGGGTTCCGTTCAGGGCCCTGGTAAAGCTTTCGGCAGCAACTTCCGTCCCGGTGCCCTGTTCGGGCATCAGGGCGATACGGGCCATCACCGATCGTTCAAAGGCTTGATCATTGGCTGCCGTTTCAGCGGCCGTTTCTTTCATTTGATTCATGGTGCCGAAGATTTTGTTCAGGTCATCAAAGAGGGCGCGGCACCGCGGGCAGGAGTCAATGTGCTCACGGATGGATTTCAGTTCGCGGCTTTTGAGGTTGCCGCTCCGGGTCTCCGTTCCGGTTTCGCCGGCGGTGCCGTCAAAGTACCGCATGATCCGGTTTTCACATTTTCTGCATCCCATGGTCACTGCTCCTCCCACCGGGCCCGCAGCTTTTCCCGCAGCATGATGCGGGCGCGGTACAGGCGGTTCTTGATGACGGATTCCGGCTGGTTCAGCACCTGCTGGAGATCACGGTAGGGCACGTGCTCCAGGTGAAAGAGAACCACCGGTACCCGGTATTTCTCCGGAAGCTCGCTGATTGCCTTTCTCATCATCATGATATTTTCATTCTTAATGAAACTGGCTTCCGGGTCCCACCGGCCGTCCGTGACCTGTTCCATGGGCAGGGCCTCCTGTTTTCTTCGGCGGAGCCAGTCGATGCACATGGTAGTGGATATTCTAATCAGCCAGGTGGATAACCGGTATTCGGGGCGGTACCTGTCAAGGGACGTAAAGGCCCTGATAAAGACCTCCTGGGACAGGTCCCCCGCGTCGGGCCCGTTGATGCCGAAATTGCTTATAACGGAAAAAACCAGTTTTTTGTACCGTGTCACCAGGAGGGAAAAGAGTTCACTCTCTCCGGAGAGGCATTTCCGTATTATTTCAAGATCTGACATTTCCAGGGGCGGCCGCCTTTTCTCGTTCAATGGTTCCGGTGTCCTTATACTGCATATACGAAGTACGTGACAATTTGTCTGATTTTTTTTGAAAGGGGGGATAAAAATTTCATTTTTTCAGCATTTTTAACCGGCCAGAAATGTGAAGCAAAACAGCGCCTTCCCGGCGCGGGGTGTGAGTGCGCTGACATCGCCGCGGTTTGTGACCGGGAGACGGTCGAGCTAAGTGCCCTTTTCTCTGCTCGCCCAGAGAAAAGGGCGAAAAGAGAGGGCGCCGCCTCAATCGCCGGCGGGGGCTATACGGCCGAACTCGCCTCGCCCGCTTTCAGCGGGACATCGGCTCAGACATGCGGCCGTATTGGCGGCCGGCTACGCCGGACGGTTTTGCGACTTTTTCTATGAGTTCAAATATGCGGTGTTTTGACGCTACTGCTTTCTGAGCGGAGTCGAAGGGAGGCAGTGAGGTGCATGACGCCGTGTTATGTGCAGATAGGGTGACAACTCTTACAAAAAAGTTCATTAACACAGAATCCCCGTGTCCCCCTCTTTGCCGCCGGAGCCAGGACGGCGGAGGCGGCTTTCCTACTTACCATGTGTTAGCTCTTCAGCAATTAATTCTGCCTGCATTAATACTGTTTCAGTTGCAAGCATCTGCATATCAGGCGGATACCCATACTGCCTTAAAATTCTTTTAACAATTACTTTTAATTTCGCCTTGACGCTTTCCTTTATTGTCCAATCGATAGAGGCATTTTCTTTAACTTTTTCATAGAGAACAACCGCAAGTTCTCTGAGTTTATCCTGTTCCATAACCTGTTTTGCGCTGTCATTATTCGCTATGGCTGTATAAAAAGCGTATTCATAATCGGAAAGACCCATTTCTTTTGGCTCTTTGTCCATTTCATTAATCTCTTTAGATAATTCAATAA
>CAZEPS010000203.1:0-7787 GCA_964514165.1 uncultured Leptospirales bacterium | reverse complement strand
GAGACAGCCCGCCTTCGCCGCAAAAAGGCGAAATTTATCTGGCTCCGGCACCGGGTAGCGCTGTTTCTTCTGTTCCAGGGGGCGACGGTGGCGGCAATTTATTACATCCTGGGGCCGGCGGCCGCCCTCTTCTTTGTCGGGCAGGGGGTGGTCGGAATTATCCTTCTCGAAATCGTCAACTACATCGAGCACTACGGCCTGGTGAGAAAGAAACTCCCGAACGGGGAGTATGAGAAGGTGCGGCCGTGGCACGCATGGGACTCGGCGAACCGGCTCACCAACTGGTTTCTCTTCAACCTGGAGCGGCATTCGGATCACCACTTCAAGCCGAACCGTCGATACCAGGTGCTCCGCCACCACCCGGAGAGCCCGCAGCTTCCCACCGGCTACGCCGGCATGATACTCCTCGCCCTGATCCCGCCCCTCTGGACGGCGGTGATGCACCCCCGCATTGACGCTGTAGAGAAATCGGCGGCCTGATCCGCGGAATTCACCGATTGTTATCGGTGGATCTTCTCATTCAGGGCCTGGTTGATCTCGTCCATTACCTGAGTCTCCCGGTACCGGGTAAAGGCCAGGGCGGACACAACACAAAGGACAAAACCGACCAGGCCGCTGGCACGTATCCCGAAATCGTCTCCCGGGTCCTTTCCCAGGGTGGTGAGGACCGCGAATATGAGAATGCCGGTGGTCATCCCGAGTTTTATCATGATGGACCGGGAAGAGAAATACATTCCCTCCAGGGCGTTGCCTGTCTTGAGCATATCGTGCTGCGCTATGTCGGAGAGGACCGCCGTGGGGAGGGTCCCCATAAAGGAGAGGGGCACGGCGCTGACAAGGGCCAGGGCGTAGAACTGGACCGAAACCGGCACCGGCATCCGGCCGAGGAAGTAAATCAAAAAGAGATCTATCCCCATGACGAAGGTAGACAGTACCATCGGGATCTTCTTGCCCATGCCCCTGCTCATCATCTTCACCAGGGGATAAAAGGCCAGGGAGAGTATCACCATGAGGCTCATGAACAGTGCAACCCTGCTTTTCGGGAGCTCCAGGAGTACGGTCACGTAGTAGAAAATTCCGCAGGTGATAATTGCCTCGCTCACCATGAAGGCAAAATCCGCGATAATGTAATACCGGAAATGGATGTTCCCGAAGGTGCGCCGAAGGGACTGAATCATCGGCATCTCCGATGGAACGGTGTGACAGTACTTTTTTTCGTCGATTACGAAAACCGGGGCCGCCATGAGGAGGGCCGACACCCCTGCCATGAGGATAATTGCCCACTGGAGCGACGAAACCTGTGTCAAAGAAAAAATTTCCTCGAAAAAACCGGAAAATGCCGGCACCACCGCCGCTCCCATGATTCCCATGGCCCAGCCGATGGAAAGAAAGATGGAAAGATTTACCCTCTCGTTTACGGTCCGGCCGAGTTCCGGGAGGAGGGCCATGAATGGGGTCATGTAAAAGGAGAGAAAGAGAAAAAAAACCAGCTGGACCGCAAAAAGCCAGGCAACGTTCCAGGGGCTTACACCGCCGACGGGAGGATAAAACAGCAGGACACAGGTAACTGCCAGGGGGATAATTGCTGCCCGAAGAAAAGGGATACGCCTCCCCTGGCGGTGCCTGCTCCGGTCGCTCCTGCTCGCCACCACCGGATCAATAAAGGCTGCCCAGAGCCTGCCCGCGGCAACTATAATACTAACCGTGTTGATAATCCCGAGAAATACCGCCTGTTTGATGAAATACGGTATACCTGAGTTGTCCGGAGGAATATAGAAATAGACCAGCTGAAGGTTCACGATAGTGATAAGGATATTCACCCCTACGAGTCCCAGCGGATAGGCTATCTGCACCTTCAGGGGAAGTTTTTCTCTCTCTTTCATGGCAGGTATTTTTTTTCGGAATCTGTTTAGAAAGGACAATGAATACATACTGTCAATGATTTTATTATTGAGACATGCCCGGCAGGAGATGGAATCTTCAAATTCCAGGTGAGCGTCAGGTTTCATCCCTTCAGGCGGATACTGTTGTTACACATAGGGCACTGGAAACTGCGATGACCAGCAGGAACGGAAAGATCAGCTCCACACTGGCCGCAGGGGATCACGCCAGCCGATGCGTCTATCACGCGGCCGCAGCTCTCGCATACCACCCGCTCCGCCCCGGCCACAACCGGCAGGTCAAGGCCGCATGACCCGCATTTCCGTTCCATAAATTCACGATCAGGAACATCGACATATTCCCGTTTCAGGCCGGTGATCGTCAGGAGCTTTTCCAGGTCCTTGTCCTCAAGGTAGGTAAACCACCCTTCCACCATCATTGCGACCGCCATCTGGACAGACTGTTCACCGGTAAAATGCTCCGGATAGAGCTGGAGGAGCCCGGTTTCCTCGCACTTCCTGGTCACCGCAACGGTGTTAGCGTGGGTGACCTCGAAGAGTCTCCAGAAGGATTTCGACTCGACCCGGGCGTTTCCCTCCCTGTCCCGCTTCCACTTGATCTTTTTCATGGCCCTGTTTACCGTATCCGACAATTTTCTCAGATCCCTCTCAAAGGCCATGAGTGTGTGCTGTTCAGCCATATAGTCGATGAGTTTCTTCCGGTATGACGGATCCCCAATCCTGGGGGAGAGGGCCGCTGGACAGGACTCCACGTATAAGGAAAACAGCTCAGCCTGAAGCTTCTTGTAAGCCTCCCGGTCCCCCTTATTCCATGCTTCCTCGAGCCGGGGTGCCAGTTCCCGGTTCAGGGCCTCATACTCCGGGCCCGGCATCCGGGAACCGGGGGTGGATATCGCTGTATGATAATCCCACTCCATGTACAATCCGCAAAAGTCGCAGTAGACATAGGCTGTTTTCGGCTCGGTTATCTTAGGGGCGCCGCATTTTCTGCAGATACGGTTCTTTATATGCACCAGTAACTCCTTTTTTGCTGAAAGTAACCGATTATTATCGGTGTGTAAACAGAAATATGTCATCCTTAAAGGTTTTTGACACCGCGGAAACAGGTACATTGCAAATAATTAACAATAATACTTCCCCCCGCCGCCGAAGGCGGCGGGGGGAAGTATGCTAAAACAGTGCTTTAAATAAACAAAAATAGTTTAGGAATAATTACTGAATTATTATCCACAAATATCTCCCATCAAACAGGAGGTCCCATGGGCTGTCACAAAACCGGGTGCGTCCTCTGCGCACAGAACTGCGGCCTTGAGATTCTTGTCGAAAACGGCAGAGATGACATCTGCCTTGCCTGCGTGGACGTTAAATAATTTGGTTCGAGCCGCTTTATTCTTCTGGACACCCCATAAACAGCATGCAGGATGCCTCCTGGAATTGGGGTAATGAAACAGATAATAACATATATAAAGGACTTCTACCGCGAGGAATTTCACGGTGGGTATGTTATCCTTCTGGCGCTTTTTCTCGGGATTTCCATCGCGGTAAATTATTCCCTTAATTTCGAGAACAAAATCATTAATTCCACCGATAACAATCGGTATCTTTTCGTTCGATACCTTGCGTTTTACGCCCTCCCCTTCTGTTTCTCATCGGTTACCTACTGTTTAATCAAAAAGAAAACAGAAACACTCAGAAATCCCCGCTTCTGGGGGCTCGGCGTATTCACTGTAGCGATCCTGGCGATAACTGATGCGACCAGCGTCAATCCCTTTGAGGCGATAAAACACATCCCGAGAGAGCTGATCATCTTTTACGTCAAGTGCGTGAACAACCTGATCCAGGCGGTATTCTGGCTCATCCCGGCAGCGGCTTACTGGTTCTTCGCTGACCGGAAAAACCGGGGGCTTTACGGTTTTCGCCTGAAGGGATTCGATCTGAAGCCCTATTTCATCATTCTCGCGGGACTGGCCCCCTTCGTGTTTTTCGCCTCCTTCGGATCAGACTTTCTGCGCATGTACCCCCGGTTCCGGGCCCTCATGGCGCCGGAGTACCTGGGGGTCAACCCGGTACTGGTCCAGCTTGCCTTCGAAATCTGCTACGGCCTTGCCTTCGTTTCCGTGGAGTTCCTCTTTCGGGGATTCATGGTGATGGTGTTCATGAAGCACCTGGGGAGGGGGAGCGTGTTCGTCATGACCACGGTCTACTGCTTTATCCACTTTCAGAAGCCCCTTCTCGAAACAGTAAGCTCAATTTTCGGGGGACTCATACTCGGCATTATCTCGAGCTACAGCCTCTCCATCTACGGGGGGATCATCATCCACCTGGGTGTGGCCTGGCTCATGGAGGCTGCCGCCTTCATCCAGATTGTGCTCCTTAAAAGGCATGTTTGAGCCCGAAAACCCGCAAATCACCGATGCCGGGGCCCTTCACCCGATGGAGGGAGTGGAATGGGGAATATATTTCAAATTTCAAACATCCCCTTCTCCCTGGGGAGAAGGGGGTCGGGGGGATGAGGCCTTGAATATCCATACGCACATTTGTTCCTATAAAAACGCCTTCCCCTCTCCCCGGTATGTTTTTATGGTCTTCACGATTTTGGTCCCCTCCACCAGGTGAAAAGAGTTAAAGCGCTCGCAGATCTCCCCCGCCTTGGCGTGCTGGAAGAAGACCGGGTCCCCCAGTTTCAGATCCGGGCAGTCCTTCGGGAGCTTCAGGGGCGTCTGGACCTCCCCGGCCCCCTCCAGGGGGAGGAGCTCCAGACCTTCCGGGTAGACCGGCACCGGCAGCTTGTCCGGCCCGGTCTGGCCCGAGGCGACGTATCCCCCCCCGAGGCAGGTGACCATCCCCTTTTTCGGGACCCGAACCACCTGGATGGCGAAAAAGGCCGACGGCATGAAGTCCACCTCTTTGAAGTGCCAGAAGAGACCCGGGGCGTAAAAGGCCGATCCGGAGGTAACCTCGGTAACGGACGGATCAGCCCCGGTGGATGCCAGGCTCCCGCTCCCGCCCCCGTTCACTATCTCGAGGTCGATTCCCTCGCTTCGGAAGGTCTCGGCGATGTTTATGCGCCGTGGTGTGAACTCGTGTATCGACTTGTCTTTCAGAAAGCGGACAGCCCTGTTCATCAGCCATTTCCCGGGCACGTTATCGTTCGGTCCGGCGATGTGCCCCTCGTATGCCATGATGGCGTTAATCCTGACGTTCGGGAGCTTCAGCGAGGCCCGGGCGATATCCAGCGCCTGTTCCACCAACCGAACCGGGCTCCGCCGCACGCCGAGGTAGAGGGGAAGGTTCATCGGCCTGTAGGCCGTGTCCACCTCGAGGCATGCGTTAAGCGCAACCTTCCCTTTTCTGCCCGCCTTCGAAAGGATCTGTAAATGTTCCGCCGAGTCGATCATGAGAGATACTTTTTTCTTCTTTCTAATCAGTTTCACGAAGAGTTCCAGGTCCGAGGGCTGGACAGTCGGGTACGCCACGATGAAGTCATCGAAACCCCTTTCCGCGAGAAAGGCGGTCTCCTCCATGGTGAAGGTCATGACCCCGCGGAAGATCTTTCCCCCCTTCTTCTGGATTCGCTTCATGAGATCAACGCACCGGATAGACTTGGAGTGGATCCGGATCGTCTTGCCCGTGTCTTTCTGGGTCGAGGCCACGTACCCGATGTTCCGGTCGAAGTTTTTCAGGTCGACAAAGGCCAGGGGCCTGGCTATGTTTTTGAAAATCTTCCGGTACCGCTCGTACTGGTTCTCCAGGGGTTTCATTACTCCTCCTCGTCGAATCCGGCCATCTCGGACATCTTTCCGTGATAGTCGACGCCCTGGTTTTTCATCCACCTGATCCTGAGGAAGTAATACACAGTTACCACAAGGCACCACCCTATGTAGATGATCCCTGCCACCGGGAGTTCCATGAGGACGATAAACATAAACCCGAGGCTCGATACGACGGCCACGACAGCGGCCAGGACCAGGGAGACCCGGGAGAGCTTAAAGTAGGATGTTTCATACCGGTCAGGGTATTTGTCCGGGAGTCGAATGGCCGATACCCCCAGGAGTGCCGTCATGAAGAGGATACCCACGGCCGTCAAGACACCGTAGAAATCGATGCTCCGGCCCATGAGAAGCAGAACAACAGTAAAAAGGAAATAGACCGCCACGGCGTTCAGGGGGGATCCGCTTTTATGTACCTTGCCGAAGAAACCGGGCAGCAGGCCGTCCCGGGCCTGGGCAAAGAGTTCCCGCGGCAGGGCGATGGCTCCGGCGTTGAAGGATGTCAGCCCGGCGCTCAGGGCACCGGCACTCAGGATGATGACAAACCAGGCGGGAAGAAACAGATCCCCGGTCTCCATGAGTGGGGCCTTCATGGCCTTGACCGCCTCGAAGTCATAGGGGACCGAATTGATGAACACGGTACCGACGATGATGTAGATCACGAGCACGATGCTGCCGCCGATAAGGAGGGACAATGGGATGTTCTTCCGTGCGTTCTTCATCTCCTCCCCCATCTCGGCTATGACCTGGAAGCCCATGCAGGCGCTGTAGGAAAGAATCGTCGCCATGATGAGACCCCCCACACCCTGGGGAAGGTTCACCGTAATGGTTAGCCCGCTGTGGAGGGAACCGGCAATCCCGTACACGACAAGCGCCACAACCAGGTGTATTGCCAGTACAACCTGGAGGGATGTGGCGAGACGCAGGCCGAAAAAGTAGAGGCCCAGGAAGAGGAGCGGGACAATGATCGCGATGACCCGCTCCGGGGCGTGAAAGGGAAGGTACGGCCCCACGTACTGGGCCACTCCCATGGCCACCATGGCGGTTGAACTCGCCCCGCCCAGTATGACCAGGTACGAGGTCAGGGTCCCCAGGTAGGGATTGAGGAGCCGGCTGGTGTAGAGGTACCCGGCCCCTGCCCTGGGCAGGGCGCTCGAAATCTGGATAATAGGGAGCACCCCCACGATAGATATGACGATAGCGATAAGCATGGCGAGCCACAGGGCTGACCCAGCCTGGGCTCCCACCGCTGCGATAAGGGCGTAGATCCCCATCCCGATGACACCGCCGATGACCAGGGACACCCCGCCGGCCAGTCCGATTGTCCGCTCGAGGCGGCCCGATTCCGCGTTTCTGTTTTCAGGCATGATACCCTCCGGTATGAAATAATGTATCAAGTTCCAGTGAGTTGATAGATGCTTTTCCCCGTACCGCCAAGGTACGGGGAAATTCTGTGTGTATATTTTTTAAAGAGTATATGGCACCGGAAAAAAAATTCCATCACTTTTTTAAATTCTTGACATATTCTTATTGGCTTTATAATAAGTTAGTTAGACTAACTAACTTATTGCCTATGGAATTAGATATACTCCTGACACAGATTTCCGAACTGCTGCACCGGTCCATGGATTATTACGCCAGGGAGAGCATTCATGAAAGTGGGTTTCGCTCCATAACCGTGGGCCAGCTGTTTTATCTTGAGGCGATACACAATCTCAACGGCCCGACCATGTCTGAACTCGCGGAACATATGAACGTGTCCAGGGCATCCGCGTCAGTGGCGGTTAAGAAACTCATGAGAAAGGGCCTGGTTAAAAAGAAAACCTCACAAGAAGACCGGCGGGTCATCCATATATACATCACCCCGCGCGGAGACAGCATCATCCAGGCGAAAAACCGGGCTTTTTCTGAATTTTTCAAAATCATCAGGAGTTCCCTTACAAAACGGGAGATTGATGAACTCACTACAATCATTCTAAAAATCATTGTAGCCCATACACTATAGTTTACCTGAGGTATTCAGTGTTCACAAAACAGTTTTACCTGCGCTTCTACTCACCGCCTTTCCGGTGGTCGCGGGTCTCATGGGCTCCGGCGATCGGACTGGCACCGCGAG
>CAZEPS010000202.1:0-7802 GCA_964514165.1 uncultured Leptospirales bacterium | reverse complement strand
CATGAAAATGCATGAGTATGCATTTTCATGGTTTCTGAATGAGAGGTGCACCGCGCCTCTCATGAAAAACTAAATTCGCTGTTCCCCTTGACAAATCCCCTTTTTTTCTGTATACCATATACAGGGCGCGGCGGTTCAGCCGCCGGCCGGATTCTTTATCAGGAGAAGTCCATGGAAGGGATAATCAACGAGGTACTGCAGAAGCGGGACGAGGTAGCGTCGGAGCTGAACGATATATGGAACGAGATCTGGGAGATGGCTGAAGACAAGAACGAACAGCTTCTCAAGATAGAGGAACATTTTCACGCGGCACTCAGGCACAAGACCATAAAGGAAATGCTCATCTATATCAAAGAACTCCTCTACTACATGAAAAAAAACAAGAATGAGTGATTCCCCGCCGCTACACTGAAAAGCGGAAGCGGGTCTGCCGGTAGATCCGCTCCTCCATTTCCGGGCTTCTGGCCATGAGCCGGCAGGCCCTGTCGTAGGATTCCCTGGTGCCGATATCGGCCCAGAGCCCCCGGTGCTCAAAATACCCGAGCCTCCCCTGCTTTGCCAGGGCGGCGTAGCCGGTATTCACCACGCTGGAGGGTTTTTCATCGAGAAGGGGAAATATTTCCTGCCCGAGTATGGCGATACCGGTGTATTCGTGGGTCGGGGGCATGCCGGTTTTCCGTATACTGTTGAAGTCGGCCACATAGTGACCCTTAACCGAAACCGGCCCCGGTTTCGAAAGAAGGCCGTTCGGATAGAGCAGGAGAAGGCTCTGACCCCCTCCCCTCCCGAATTCCTCGACGAGGCGGCCCAGGCTTACGTCACAGATCACATCGCTGTTGACCAGAACAAAGTCGTCACCGAGGATATCCTCACACCGCTTGATGCCGCCCCCGGTGCCGAGGATCTCCTCCTCTTCTATTGAAAAGTGGACATCGATCCCAAAGTTGTCGTGTTCAGTGAAAAAATCGATGATGTCCCGGTGCCGGTAGTGAAGGTTGACAACTATCTCATCTATTCCCGCTTCTAAAAAAAGGGTCAGAGCATAACATATGGCCGGGACCCCGGCCACCGGGAGGAGGGGCTTCGGCCTGGAGTCGGTAAGGGGTTTCAGGCGGGTGCCGAAACCGGCCGCGAGAATGAATCCTTTCATGGGTCACCCGAAAACCGGGACATGCCTCCGTAAAATATCGTACGCCGGGAGCAGTTCGGGACGCCTCCCGATATACCGTTTCACATGAGCCAGGGTCGAGGGGATCAGCTTTTCGTACGACATGAGGCCCCTCTCCCGGAGGAGGAAACTGAAGGTCCCGCCGACCTTGATGTTCCGCTGGAACGCTGATATGTCCGCGAAAAAGTCGAACTCGTCACGGCCCATGTCATGGACCCCCAGTTTCCGGGAAAGAACGCGGTATTCTTGTACAAGATATTCCCTGAAGCCGCCGTCAAGGGAAATGTAGTCGTCGTAGACGAGAGAGACCAGATCGTACTGGGGGAGCCCCATGCGGGCGTCCTGGAAGTCCACAATCCACGGTTTCCGGTTTTTTATCATGATGTTTCTCGACTGGAAGTCCCGGTGGTTCAGGACAAAGAGTTCCGGCCGGTCGAGAATCCGGGCTATGGCGAGAAAGGCATCTCTCAGGTCGCCCTCTTCCCTTTCGCTTATATCTGCCCGGTAGTACCCCTTGAGGCAGTGATCGATAAACAGGCCGAATTCGTACATGAGCTTGTCCGTGTCGAATGCCAGGGAGAAGGGAACAGGGGATTTCCCCGTCACTGTCTGGATGCTGCCGAGCACCAAAAGAATCTCCCGGAAGAGACTGTCCCGGTCGCTCTTTGCCAGGCCGGGATACACGGTTTCCAGGATCTCATCCCCCAGGTCTTCCAGGAGGAGGAGGCCGGTCTCCGGGAAAGCGGCGATTATCCCGGGAACCGGGACCCTCTCTTTCAGCAGGGTATACACGATATAGAAGGGGTATTCTTCCAGGGGGGTGCCGGTGAAGGTTTCGTCCCGGCAGAGGATGAAGGTTTTTCCGCCGGCCCTGGCCCGGGAGTAGGCCCTGGCCGAGGCGTGTCCCGGCACCGGTTCCACTGAATCGACCGGGCCGGCGTTTTCTTCCAGGAATGTCCTGACTGCGGGTTCAATTTTCATCGCGCGATTCATGAAGAAAAAGGGTAACCGCAGGGCCGCGGTACTGTTCACAACACCTCGGAAAGCGGCCCTGCGGTTCCACGCAAATCATTCGGGAGGATAATACCCTATTCAACACCGCGCCTGAGAAAGGCCGGTATTTCCAGGTCTTCATCTTCGTAGTTCATCTTACGCTTCCTGTCGTAATCCAGGGAGAAGGTGTTCATCCCCGCGGAAACCCGCCGGCGGCTGTTCCTGTTCCCCTCGATGAGGGTGAGGGAGGTGTCGGTCCCGGTGGTCAGGCTCTCTTTCGCCATCCTGTTCCGTTCGCGGTCGAAGCCGGTGGCGATGACCGTTACCCGAACCTTGTCCTCGAGCACCGGGTCAATGGTGGTGCCGAAGATGATGTTCGCCTCAGGGTCAACCTGCCGGGTTATAAGGTCGGTCACCTCGTTCACCTCGTGGAGGGAGAGATCGTTTCCTCCGGCGATGTTAATCAGCACCGCCCGGGCTCCGTCTATCCCCCCCTCCTCAAGGAGGGGGCTGTTGATCGCCATCTGGGTCGCGTCAAGGGCCTTGTTCTCCCCGATACCGATCCCGACCCCCATCATTGCGTCACCGGTCTCCTGCATGACGGTCCGCACGTCGGCGAAGTCCACGTTCACCAGGCCGGTCACCATGATAAGGTCCGCTATCCCCTGGACACCCTGACGGAGTATATCGTCCGCCAGCTTGAAGGCGTCGTCAATCGGGGTCTTCCGGTCGATTATCTTCAGCAGCATGTCGTTCGGTATGGTGATGAGGGTGTCCACCTTCTGCTTCAGGTTCAGGATACCCTCCTCGGCCCGCATCAGCCTCTTCTTCCCCTCGACCTTAAAGGGTTTGGTAATCACCCCGACCACCAGTGACTTCTGCTCTCTGGCTATTTCGGCCACAATTGGCGCCGCCCCGGTACCGGTGCCGCCCCCCATGCCCGCGGTGATGAACACCATGTCCGCCCCCTTCAGGCCCTTCTGGAGCTTGTCCCGATCCTCGTTGGCCGCCTCTTTGCCCACCTCCGGGTCGGCGCCCGCTCCGAGCCCCCTGGTAAGCTTCTGGCCGATCTGGATCTTAACCGGCGCCTGGCTCTCCCGGAGCTGCTGGGAATCGGTGTTGGTCACGATAAACTCGACACCCTTCATCCCTGTGGCGATCATCCGGTTGACCGCGTTTGTCCCGGCGCCGCCCACTCCAATTACCTTGATCACCGTGTTTAATGGTCTCTCTTCTTCTAATTTAAACATTGCTCCTCCCCCTGGAATAATTCTGTGGACTTCTTAACAGCAGGGTTTTGAAGTCCCTTATGTCGCATTATTACTAACATTATGTCGCATTAAAACCGACAAAGAGATCAGAGGTAGTCTTCGATCCACCGCCTCACCCTGTCAAAAAAACTGTCACCCCGGGCGACCCCCCTCTTCATGGCGGGGCGTCCCCGGAACTGGCTCATCTTGTAGCCGTAGAGCATGAGTCCCACGGCGTTTGAAAACTCCGGGGTGGCAACCCGGTCGCGGAGGCCGCTGACTCCCGCGGGATGGCCGATTCGCACCGGCATGTTGAGGACCCGCTCCGCCGCCTCGACGCATCCGTCTATCATGCTTCCCCCCCCGGTCATGACGATACCGGCGGCCAGCATCCCCTTTTTGCCGCTCTTGACCAGCTCCTGGTCGATCATTTCCATCATCTCGGACATCCGGGGTTCGATGATCTGGGTCAGCTCATGGCGCAGGAGCTGACGCGGTGCCCGTCCGCCAACGGAAGGAACCTCCACCATTTCCGAGGCATCCACCAGGTCGATGACCGCGCACCCGTATTTCCGCTTTATGAGCTCCGCCGATTCTATCGGGGTCCTGAGGCCGATGGATATGTCGCTGGTCACGTGCATCCCCCCGATGGCGAGGACCGATGAGTAGGCGACCCCTCCCTCGAGATAGACCATGATGTCAACCGTCCCCCCGCCGATATCGATGATCACCACTCCGAGTTCCCGCTCGTCCCGGGAGAGGACCGCCTCCGACGTGGCCAGGGGATTGAACACGATGTCAGCGCACTGGAACCCGGCCTTGTCGATGGACTTTATCATGTTCTGGATGCTCGTGATGGCCCCGGTTATAATATGGACCTCGGCCTCGAGGCGCACCCCGCTCATACCGGTCGGGTCCTTGATGCCGGTCTGATCGTCCACGGCGAATTCCTTCGAGAGGACGTGGAGTATCTCCCTGTCCACCGGTATGACGACCGCCTGGGCCTGCTCGATGACCCGGCGCACCTCTATCTGGGAGATGGTGCGGTTCCGGTTCGATATGGCCACAACCCCCTTCGAGTTTTCCCCCTTGATGTGCTGTCCGCTGATACCGGCGAATACCGCGGCCACTTCGTGGCCGGCCATAAGTTCCGCGTCGTCGATCGCCTTCTCGATGGCGGCCGCGGTGTTGTCGATGTTCACCATGATGCCGTTCTTCATTCCCCGGGAGGAAGCCATGCCGACCCCGACGACCTCGATCTGGTTGTGAACGTCGCGGGTGCCGATGACCGCGCAGGTCTTTGTCGTTCCTATGTCAAGTCCTACCATTATCTCTTCCATGGCTTTCTCCCTACCGTATCACCGCCCTGGTGCCGGTTATCAATACCGATTCCGGGTAGCGTTTCGTTCGGTCCAGATATCCTACCATATACGCCAGCATAGTAAAACGCTTTTTTTCCGGTTTCAGGGTAAATTCCGTTTTTCTGTTGTTAAGAAGGATTGTAACCCTGTTTCCGTTCAGGTACAGTTCTTCGATCTCGACGTACAGGGAGGGCAGATTTTTCCTGGCCGTTTCAAGAAGCCGGCAGAGGTTCTTCACCCGGTACGACACCCCGCCATCGGTTATGTCTTTTCGGTCAACGTATATAAAGGGCCGGATATTGAAATAAAGCCTCCCCCGGGAAACCTGCTGAAAGTCGCGGTCAAGCTCCAGGGGAATTGTCCGCTCCCCGGACCTGACAAGGACCGTGTACGCCGGGACCCGCTCTCTCACGGTAATGACGAGACGGCCCCCTGAACGGCGTATCGAGTACCGGTCGATGACCCGGGACCGGGAAAGCTTCTCCTCCAGTGAATCGAGATCTATGATGATGCCGTCGGACACGCTCCTGCTTTTCACCCCCTGGAAGAGATCGTATTTCGACAGGTGCTCGAGGCCCCTGAATTCAACAGCCTTTACCTTCACCGCCTCGGCGCCGGTCAGCGCCGGCCAGAGTAAAATGCCCGTAAGGGCGGCGGTTATGGCCCCCTTTCGCGTCATCCCCTTTCCCCCCCCAGGTAGTCGAGGATCATCCTTCCCGCCTTGTAGATATCGCCGGCGCCAAGGGTCACGATGACGTCCCCGTCCCTCGCATCCTTCACGACCGCTGCCGGTATGTCCTCGAACCTGCTTATTATCGTAACGGACCTGCCGTCATGCTTCTCCACCGCCTTCTGTATCAGGGAAGAGCCGACCCCGTCGATGGGCGCCTCACCTGCCGGGTATATCTCGGTAAGGTAGATCAGGTCCGCGTTGGCGAAGCTCTGGCCGAAATCGTCCCATAAGAGCTGGGTCCGGGAGTAGCGGTGGGGCTGAAACACGACCACGACCCGGCGTCCCATGCGCTTCACCGCGTCAAGGGTCGCCCGTATCTCGGTCGGGTGGTGTCCGTAATCGTCCATCACCATGATGTTGTTCTTCTCGCCGACCAGTTCAAGCCGGCGCCCCACACCCTGGAACTCGTAGAGCCCCTCGCGGATAACGCTGAAGTCGAGCCCCAGGTCAAGGGCGATGGCTATGCCCGCCAGTGAATTGAGTACGTTATGGTTCCCGAGCTGACGCAGGGTGATCTCTCCCAGGTCCTCGTTCCGGTATATGCAGGAGAATTTCGTTTTCCCGTCTTCGGTGGTGACGTCAACAGCCCGCATGTCCGCGTCTGCCGACGTGCCGTAGGTGATGAAGGGGCGTTCCACCTGGGGCAGTATGTCCCGCACGGCCGGGTCGTCGATGCAAAGAACCGAATAGCCGTAGAAGGGGATGTTGTTGATGTAGGTGACGAAGGCGTCTTTCAGGCCCTCGAAGTACTTGTAGTAGTCGAGGTGGTCCGCGTCGATGTTGGTCACCACCCCGATGCTCGGAAGGAGCTTCAGGAATGTCCCGTCGGACTCGTCCGCCTCGAACACGAAGTATTCCCCCTCACCTATCCGGGCGTTGCTCCCGAAGTTTAACACCTTGCCCCCGATGATGGCCGTGGGGTTGATGCCCCCGTGAAAGAGGATGTAGGAGAGCATCGACGAGGTGGTGGTCTTGCCGTGGGTCCCGGCAACCCCGATGCCATGCTTCAGGCGGACCAGTTCAGCCAGCATCTCGGACCGGTGGATGACCGGAATCCGCCGCTTCACCGCTTCGACGATTTCAGGGTTCGCCCTGCTGATGGCGCTCGAGGTAACCACCACGTCGAAGTCCCCTATGGATGAGGGTAAGTGGCCGATGGTGACCGTTGCCCCGAGGGACTCGAGGCGGCGGGTTTGCTCGGACTCCTTCAGATCGGACCCTGACACGTCGAAGCCGAGGTTGATAAGGATCTCGGCGATCCCGCTCATCCCGATGCCGCCGATCCCGACAAAGTGTATTTTTTTTGATTTTCTGAAAAGGTTAATCATTATTCCTTCTTGTCCTGGTCTGTATTCGGTTTATTTTTACAATATTCATGGATGATCTCAACGATATCCCCGGCCGCGTTCACCATTGCCATTGACAGGGCCTTCTCGGACATCCTCTGAAGGGTCCGGGGATTGTTCAGTATATCGAGGATGACCGGCGCCGCCTTTTCCGGCACCGCCTCTTCGTTCGGAATCTTCACCGCCGCGCCTGCCTCAGCGAACACGTCTGCGTTGGCGTCCTGGTGGTTCATTGCCGCGTGGGGATAGGGTATCTGGATCGAGGGTATCCCCATGGCGGCCAGTTCCATCATGACCCCGGCTCCGGAGCGGCTGATGGCAAGGGTTGCCGCCCGGTAGGCGAGGCCGACCCGGTCTATGAAAGGCGACAGGTACACGGAGCCGCCGTCCATCTCTTCCCCCATCTGCTCCCGGTATTTCGGAAAGGAGTAGCTCCCGGTGCTCCAGATGAAACCGATGTTCTTAAACTCATCGGGAAACTTTTTCTTGAGGCCGTAAACCAGTTCATTGATCGTGAGCGCCCCCTGGCTCCCCCCGATGGCGAGTATCACGGTTTTCGTATGGCCCAGGTTGAAGGCCCGCCTCGCCTCTTCCGGGGTGGCGGTGATCATGACCCGCTTCCGTATCGGGTTTCCGACGTGGACGAATTTATCCTCGAATTTCAAATATCGCCTGGTCTCGTCAAAGGTCCCGAGGATTATCACAGCGCGCTTCTCGAACATTTTCGTGACCCTGCCCGGAACCGTGTTCTGCTCGCAGAGGAATACCGGCACCTTTTTCATGTTCGCGGCGATGAGTGCCGGGCCGGAGACGTAACCGCCCATGCCGATAACAGCTGTTATGCTGTTCTTTCTGATTATGCGCGCCGCTTTCCAGACACCAAGCAAAAACCCGATCAGAAAGAAGGGCAGCTTCAGCGGGTTCTTCGTGAGAGACGGGGCCCGGTAGAGG
>CAZEPS010000201.1:0-7821 GCA_964514165.1 uncultured Leptospirales bacterium | reverse complement strand
CTCATATATATACTAGTTTCAATTGGGATTGTAATTTAAGAATACAAACAGGAAGGTATTATGACAGAGGCATCAAAGCTGGCCCTGGAGGGGCTCAGGGACTTTTCCATGATTAAGTGGTACGTGATACCGCTGCTCGCTATCGTCTTTTATATCTACGCGGTTGAGATCAAGAAGGCCCGGGAAACGGGAAACTGGGAAGCGATCTTTGCCGGGCTCACCATTTTCGGGGTGGACTTTTTCAACGAGACCTGGAATGGGTGGGTGTTCCACTTTACCGGGTACTCGGCGGTCTGGACCGTTCCCGGCGACACCGCCCTCCGGACAATGGTGGGGTGGAACATCGAGATCATGTTCATGTTCGCCATCGCGGGGATTATATACTATCATACCCTTACCCCGGGGAAGAATATGAAAATTCTCGGCCTTCCGGAAAAGTGGTTCTGGGCGATCGGGTACGCCGTCTTCTGCGTGTTCGTGGAGTGCATCCTCAACTACGGCGGGCACCTGGTGTGGGAGTACCCCTGGTGGGAGCGGACCTTTGCCGGCGTGTGGCTCATCTTCTTCATCGGGTACTTTCACTTTTATGTTACCGTCATACTGGTCCTCATGCTGAAAACTGACAGGGCCAGGATTATCGCGGTGAGCTGTATCTACGCGGTGCCGATTCTCATGAACATATTCGCATTCGGCATCATGGGGTGGAATTACTGAGAGCATCCCCGGGCCGCTATAATCAAAGGGTCCGGGGATTTCCAGCAAAATCCTGACAAGAATTAATTTGACTGCATCTTTGGGGTGTGGTTACTTTAACCCATGGACTACGTAATTAATGCGATAGCAACACTCTGGTCCCATGTCTCCCCCTTCATCGGTGCGGTTGTCGCTGTCATTCTTACTTCCCTTCTGATTTTTATCGTCAGGATCCTTTTAAGGAAAAAGCAGGCGGCCCCGTATTATTCCCAGCTCACGAGCCTGCTCGCGGCCCTTTTCGGTATCTTTCTTGTGATTCTTTTTCTTCCGATAAGCGACGAGATGAAGAAGCAGATTTTGAGCCTGCTGGGGGTGCTCCTGAGCGCGGTGATCGCCCTCTCTTCCACGTCACTTATCGGGAACATCATGGCCGGCATCATGCTCCGCGTCTCGAAGAGCTACAGGCCCGGTGACTTCATCGAAGTTGAAGAGACCAGGGGACGGGTCTTTAACCAGGGCCTCTTCAGTACCGACGTGCAGATCATCACCCGTGACACGGTCTCATTTCCGAACCTCTACCTGATTCAGCGCCCGATACGGGTGACCCGTTCCGGGGGGAGCTTTATCTCAGCGTCAGTCTCGCTCGCGTACGACGTTTCACGGGTCAAGATCGAAGAGTGCCTCATGGCGGCCGCAGCGGAGGCCGGGCTCGAGGAGCCCTTTGTGTACGTGGAGAACCTCCTGGACCACGCGGTGAAGTACCGTGTTTTCGGCCTTCTCAAAGAAACCGCCCGGATGCTTTCATTGAGGTCTGATCTCAGGAAGAAGGTGCTCGACGTGCTTCACCGGGAGGGTATCGAAATCGTCTCACCGAGTTTCGTTAACCGCCGTCTCTTTGACGAGGAGAAGGCCGTCATCCCGAAGACAGTGCAGCGGGAAACCGAAGAGATAACAACCGAAACAAAGGTGGAGGAGCTCGCCTTTGACCGGGCCGAAGAAGCGGAGAGCATCGAGAAGCTCAAGGAGCGGTATAATGATCTTATCAGGAATAAGGATGAACTCGCGGAAAAGATAAAGGAAGAAAGCGATAAAGAAACAAAGAAAACAATGGCCGAAGAAATGGAGAGCCTCGAGAAGCGGATAGAAAACCTCAGGGCTTACATAGAAAAGAGGCAGAGGGAGAAGAACGATAAAGGTTGATTCATCATCCTGCTGCATTATTTTTCGTCAAAGGATCTATCATGGACTATGTTGTCATCTGCGCAGTCGCCCTGTTCGTGTCGGGGCTCACCCTGTTCTCCGGGTTCGGCCTCGGGACGCTCCTCATGCCGGCCTTCGTCATCTTCATGCCGGTGGACATCGCCATAGCGGCAACGGCAGTGGTCCACCTGGCGAACAATATCTTCAAGATCATTTTTGTTGGCAGGATGACCGCCTGGAGGGTTGCGCTGAAATTCGGTGTCTCAGCCGCCGCCTTTGCCCTGGCCGGGGCCTGGCTCCTCAATTATCTCTCGGAGATACCCTCCATAACATATTACACTATCGGGGCAAGAGAATTTCACATAACGCCGGTGAAGATAATCATAGCCGTTCTGATGGTTTTCTTCGCCCTGTTTGAGCTGGTCCCGGGGCTTTTGGGAAAGATGACCATCCGGGAGAAGTACCTTCCCCTCGGCGGGGCGGCGAGCGGATTCTTCGGCGGCCTGTCCGGCCACCAGGGTGCCCTGAGGTCGGCCTTTCTCATCAACATGGAGATTACCAAGGAGCAGTTCATCGGCACCGTGGCGTTCATCGCCATTATGGTAGACGTATCGCGGCTCATCGTGTATGGGAGCACCTTTTTCGCTGAAAGCTTCCTGACCCTGAAGGGGCAGGAGGACCTGGGTCTCATTCTGGCCGGATGCGTGGCCGCATTCATCGGTACCTTTGCCGGGTCCCGGCTCATCGACAAGATCACCCTCCGTTCCGTGCAAATAATCGTCGGCGTGATGCTGTTTCTCCTGGCCATAGGGCTGGGTTCCGGGCTGATCTAAAGAGTCCCTGATACAATTAATACTCCATCCCCTGCGGATTACTATCCCGGTCGTGGAAAAAAGTGATTGAACTTAAAGAGACGTGCTGGATAATAAAAGTATGAAGAAAATCATTTTGTATATCATAATGCTTTCCACAATGCTGCTGATGTCATTTCACGCAGGTTGCGGGAACAGTGCGTTAAACCAGAAGCGATGGGTTACCGCCCGGGAGGGGCTCCACATCCGTTCAGAGCCGTCGCTTGAAGGTAAAATCGCCGGCCTTATACCATACGGTACCGGTGTATCCGTGAAGGAAAAGAGCGAACACACAACCCGGGTATTCGATAAGGACACGTCCATGATGCTCGAGGACCACTGGTACCGGGTTTCTTACCGGGGCAAAGAGGGATGGGCCTATGGGGGTTATCTCCAAAGCCACGAAGAATTTTTGAGGCAAAGGCACGGTGACCTGGTATGTTCCGTGATAGCAGACCCGTTCAGTCCCGATGACTGGTTCGAACGGTATATGCGTGAAGGGGGTACCCCTCTCGTCAACGCGATTACGTCAAAATTCGGAAAGCCGGTTAATGAGAATTCGACTCCCGTGCCCAACAGGCATCACCCGGAAAGAACCGACAGGATTATTACCCTTACCTACGATGAGTTCAAGTTTACGGTATACCACGCGTCCGAGTTCGACAAAGAACTGATGAAGAAGATTCAATTCACCGGAAACTTTTCGCAATTCGGTGACGGCATATCAGGTGAGAGCACCAGCCGGTCGATTAAAAAGTATTTCGGAAAACCCTTTCACAGGGAGAAAAGAGTTTACTCATACATCTGTTCCCGGGGGCCGACCGATGATATCCTCTCGTTTCATTTCGAAAAAGGCAGGCTCGATAAGGTGGTGGTAGAATATACCCTGGATTGAAAGTGGCAGATGCTACTTGACCATCTTTTCCGTTTCGGCGAGGATTATCCCTGTTTCCCGGGACATCTTCTCATAATACGTGGTGAACCTGTTTGTCTCTTTTGCGTCATATTTTTTCAGATTCATCGCCCACCGGAAGCCTATGGGCTGGTACCAGAGTTTCACCTGTATCGTATAGGGCCCGCCGGTTTTATTCGTATTGACCGAATAGCCGACGGAGTCGTAGCTCCCGGTGAAATCGTCATCGTCAAAGGCCTTTCCCTGGACCGCGACGTCCTCGTGGGCGGTCTTCTTGTCGAAACCGGCCGGGAGAATCCGGTTGTCCTTGCCGTACCGCACCGCGGTCAGGAGACCGGTGGTGACTTTACCGTCGCTGGTTATCATGACAGGCTCATAGATCTGGACCTGGCCCGGTTCGCTGATTGACGTGTAATGGGGCTCGTATTTTCGCGGATCGGTGTCGTTGTCGTTACCGGCGATTGATCCGTCGTCATTCAAACGGCCCGATTCGAAAACAATGGTTCCCTTTCCGTCAATCACGGTTATGTGCAGCCACGCCCGGCGGGAGGGATAGGCTGTAGGGAGCTTATGGCCGGTGTTATTGGTTACCGTTACCCTGAAGCCGAGACGGCCGCCCCTTAATGAACTCTGGTCGATTGTTATCGACGCGCTCTCTGATTTGAGGTGGTCAGCGGTCAGTCTGGCTGATCGTTCCATGTCCTGGGGAAGTGAAACGACACCGAGATAGTTCCTGAATCGGTTGAGCATCTTCAGCATGAAAAAATTTCCGCCCCTGAAAACGTGCCGGGAGACACCGCTCCTTTCCTTCGGGGCCACGGAGGAAATGGGGGTTTCACCCGGATACACGGGCATGTGGCAGGACTGGCAGCTCATGGCGTCTTTATACATGCTGTGCCGCCATTCAAGGAAGGGCATCTGCTCCGGAAGCTCGCCGATAACTTCCCCCTTTTCGTTGCGGGTTTTCGTGTACAGGGTGTGGCATGATCCGCACAGGGCTGAATCCTGGATATGCTTTTTCTCATTCGGGATAAACCGTGCCGCCGAGCGCATCAGGCTCTTCCTTCCCTCGTCAACCTCGAAGGGGCCGAAGATCTTTCGTTCACCGAGGGGAAGAATAGTGTCCACCGAGAAACCGGCGGTAAAGCTCTCGTCACTGCCGAGCCCCTCCCCTGAAATCTGGTGGCACATGGTGCAGGATACCCCGTCAGCCGCCAGGTGATCCTCATCCGTATCAGCGAGATGGACCGGAAGGCGGGAGAACACCTCACCGGGGCGGCCCATGGTTTTCGCCGTAAACCGGGTCATCGGCATGTGGCACGAGGAGCACTCGTCCTCGATCTCGTCTTTTGCTTCGGGGTGGTCGATGACCTCCCGGCGCATAGACGCCTGCCAGTAGGGGTCCCGGGCGGAGTGGGCCATCATGGCCGCCTGCCAGGACCTGCCGATGGAGATGTCTTCACCGGAAGCGGTGATCAGGAGGTTGTGGCAGGCCATGCACTGGTCCGAGGCAGCGAAGAGCTGAATCGGTTTCTTCCCGAGCAGGAGAGAAGCGTGAGCCAGGGAAAAAACACCGATAAGAATCGCTGCCGCTGCCGCGATATATGCTCCCGATACTATCCGCATCCGCTTACCATCCTTCAAAGAATCCTCCGTCGAACCAGTCCCACGCAAGATACACCAGTATCTTTTTCTCACGGCCCTGGAAATCGTTTATCGGGAGTGACGCGCCGATATTAATACTCACGTGCTGGCGCACGTTCAGGGGGATCTGCACCTGGGGGTACCAGTTCCAGTCCGGGACCGCTCCGGCCCTGACTGTCGTTGAGCCGGTTATCTCTATCATGGGGGTCACGGCATGGCCGTACCGCCCGGCAGAAAAGTTTTTTCCCAGGGCGAGGCGCCAGAAGGCCTCGTCCGGTGTTTTGTTGTTATCGATGGGGATCCCCGCTCCCCCCTGAAACTGGAAGAAGAAGTCGAGCGGGAGGGCCTGTCCGTAGGCGAGATAGGGCTCGAACAGGAAGGTACCGGTGCCGAGGCCGTTGTTCCCGGTGGGGAAGAATATTTCCCCGCCCAGGGACAGGATGGACCCGGCCCTGAGGCTGTGGAAGACCACGTATTTGCCGGCTATGCCGGCGTCCCCCAGGGCTGAGCGCCAGAAACCGCCGGAATAGAGGTTGTAGATATCGTTCGGCTTTTTCGTCGCACCCAGGGGGAGTATAAATTCGAGCTGTCCACGGGCGCCGATGCGGAATTCATAGATAAATTCAAAGAGGATCCGATTGTTATCGGTGATTCCATAGTCCCCGGTTATGACCAGTTCGTCCTCGGGAAATGCCTTGCCGGTTTTATGGGCCCGGGGGAGGTTGAGGGAGCCCCTCGGCCAAGTGCCATTTGTGCAAAAGGTCCTGATATGGGTAACGATTTGTTCCAGCTCTTCCTCGGTATGGATATGTTCAAAAGCGGGCATCAGGCGCGAGAATCCCCGGGCAGGACCTCCTTTCAATGCGACCGTGACCCAGTCAGCGTTCGCCTCCCGCGATGCGAAACTGCAGTCGGTGAAATCAGGGACCGGTATGTTGAAACCGCGGATACTGGAAGGTGTGCCCCGTCCGTCAAAGCCGTGGCATGTCGCGCAGGACTGTATGTAGAGATCACGGCCGGTGAGTGCGCGGTCCCTGTTCTCGGTTTCAGCCCGGCCGGCTATAAGTGACCCGAGAACGATCCCCGCAATACCGGCGGTTATGAGATACCTGTGTAAAGGGAATGAGGTTTTCATTGTTTAGTTTTTTTTGTATAATAACAAAACAGGGGCGTGTCTGTTTCACGAATCCCCAATAATCTATTAATATTAAAATATACAATTTATGTCAAAATAAAAATACAACTTTTGTGTGAAAATAACATAACGGATTGGACTAATTTGAGTATTGAGGAATACACTGTCACACTGCGTGAAAATCACGGTTTGCTTGATTGCGGGCATGGAGGTATTGTTATACATTTCAGTAATAACATTATTAGCTTACTTCTCGAAATAAAATATTTCTCAGCTGTATTATCAATACTTTGAAGCACCTCTTGTTTGATATTAATAGTTGTTTCAACCTTCATAATTGTATCTCCTTCTGTATATAAGCTATACGATTGGGAAGTGCAAATTTTTTGAATTTTTTCTAACATGAAAATGCATGAGTATGCATTTTCATGGTTTCTGAATGAGAGGAGCACCGCGCCTCTCATGAAAAACTAAATCAGAAATTTTTTTAAGAATTCATGAATTGTTTCATGGATATATTCAACCTGTTTATGTGAAAGGCCATGATGACAACCGATAAGAATACCCCCTCTGGTTATGAGATCAGCATTTGGATATCCTTCAGTTGTTATTCTGCTTACAATATTTTTAAAAGCAGGTTGCTTTAAAACATTTCCAGTAAAGACTGCTCTTGTCTGAATTCCCTTCTTCTCTAGATAGATCTGTAGTTCATTTCTGCTAAATGGAGCAGTGTCACGTATTGTTATCGGATATGCGAGCCATCCGGTCCGTGAACCGGGAAGCTGCCGCGGCAAAATGAACCAGTCTTCGTACTGCCTGAAGAATTCCGTGTGCGTCCGAAAGTGCCGTTCACGGAGTTCTATATTTCGCTTAAGCTTTTTCAGCTGGACCAGGCCGAAGGCGGCGCCGATCTCCGAGGGTTCGAAATTATAGCCCGGTATCTCAAAGGTGAATTTTTTGTCGTAAGGGATCCCGTCGATCTCCACGTTCAGCCGTTCTTCGATATTTTCGGGATCTTCCAGCAGCGACGACGATCGCCCCCAGCTCCGGAGGAGCCTGGCCCGGTCAGCGGGCCTTTTATCATTGAGGCAGACCATCCCCCCGCCCCCGGCGCAGGTTATCACGTGGCTCCCATAGAAACTTGCCGTGGTCATGTCAGAAAACCGGGAGGCCGGTTTGCCATTTATGAGAGCGCCCACGGTATCTGCTGAATCTTCCAGTATGACCAGGCCATGTTTTTTCGCGATCCGGGCAATGGTTTCCCAGTCCGGGAGGTTCCCCAGGAGGTTCGGTATCACCATCGCCCGGGTCTTCAGGGTGATCATGGCTTCTATCATTCCGGCGTTGATATTGTAGGTCCCCTCCTCAATGTCGATAAATGCGGG
>CAZEPS010000200.1:3010-7856 GCA_964514165.1 uncultured Leptospirales bacterium | reverse complement strand
CAACTCTGGAAGTGTCATTGATAAAAGGGCATATTACCCGAATTCCAAGAATATCACTAATCCTGTATGGCTCATCTATATTACTGTTCTTTAAACGATTCAACAGTTTTGCAAAATAACTTTCAAAGTTTTTAACCCTGTATTTTATTGTAATACTCAGTCCCTCACGTTCTAACTGTGTTCTCAATTCGCTTGCGAGGTTTACTACAATATTTTCCAGAAATGGTATATAACTGGAATATTCCTGCTTTAATGTGGCCCTATCGGGAAATGGCTTGCTCTCTTTCATAATGCATATCTCAATTTCTGATCATTAGTTAGAATATGGGAACCTCTATTATTTAAACAGGACGTTCCCTATATTTTTACTGTCAGCGAGATGATTTTATTATGTATAAACTGAACTGTTACAGGTGTCTTTTCATGCAATTCTGTTTCGATTGAGTGCCCTGTATCCAAAATAATAAATTTCATGGATTAAATAAGCAGATACTGCAACAGCCCCAGAATCCTTTGGGCAAAATGCTCCCGGTAGAGATTCTTAAAGTGAAAGACAGCGTTCTGGCTCGTGGTTTTCTCGAGGAACCAGTGAACTGTCATGGCAAAATGTATAATGACGCATATCTCTTCTGAGGCATCTCGGATTTCCTGTTTTCCACCGGCATCTGATACATCTGAGAGAACAGCATACTTTTTCTGGTCGGGAAAATTTCGCGTTACATATTTTTTTATGCTCTTCAGATCAAAGTCCGGCGGATCAGAATATTTCATCGAATCCTTTTTATCCTCAAGGGTAAAATAGAGTAGGTTTATCTTCGAAAGAAGGAGTGCCAATCGCTCCGGGTTCCTGCTGCTCGGGGTTATCTCTTTTTTGCCAAAACCTGCCAGCCCTTCCAGTGTTTTTCGCAGTTCTGTCATCGATTGCTCCACATAGAACCATAATATGGGGCACTTTGTATGATTATTTTATTTCTGCAAGCTTTTCTTAAGATAAATGCGTTCTGAGACTTCAAATTCACCGATAACTATCGGTAATTCCGGGGCTCTGACCCCAATACCATTGATAACTATCGGATAAATAATGAAAAAAGCCCCCATCCTGAATGAGTGGGGGCTTTCTGTTCTTATTATTAATACCGGTAATGGTCAGGCTTATAGGGACCGTCTACCGGCACGCCGATGTAATCCGCCTGCTTTTTGCTCATCTTTGTGAGTTTTACCCCGAGCTTCGCGAGGTGGAGGCTCGCCACCTCCTCGTCGAGTTTCTTCGGCAGGGTATAGACCTTATTTTCATGTTTCTGCGTGGCCAGTGCGATCTGGGCCAGGCACTGGTTCGTGAAGCTGTTGCTCATCACGAAACTCGGATGCCCGGTGGCGCATCCCAGGTTCACCAGCCGACCCTCGGCAAGGACTATAATCGAATTCCCTGACTTCAGGGTCCACTTGTCCACCTGAGGTTTGATGGTCATTTTGACGCAGTCTTTCGAATCTTCCAGGTAGTACATCGCTATCTCGTTATCGAAGTGGCCGATGTTGCAGACGATGGCGCCGTCCTTCATCTGCTCCATGTGCTCACCGGTAATGACGTCAAGGTTGCCGGTGGCCGTGACGAAAATGTCCGCCTCGGAAATCACATCCTCCATGGTGACCACCTCGTACCCTTCCATGGCGGCCTGGAGGGCGCAGATCGGGTCGATCTCAGTGACCAGTACCCGGGCACCGAAGCCCCGCATCGACTGGGCGCACCCCTTGCCCACATCGCCGTATCCGCACACCACCACTATTTTGCCGGCAATCATGATGTCCGTGGCGCGTTTGATCCCGTCGGCCAGGGACTCCCGGCAGCCGTAGAGGTTGTCGAATTTCGACTTGGTCACCGAGTCGTTCACGTTGATGGCGGGAAAGAGGAGGGTCCCCTCCCGGGCCATGTGGTAGAGGCGGTGCACGCCGGTAGTGGTCTCCTCGGAAACGCCCCGCATGTTCTTCGCTATTTCGCTCCACTTTGTCGGGTTCTTTTTTACACTCGCCTTGAGCCTGTCCATCACCAGCTGGAACTCCTTGTTTTCGTACTTCTTTTCAAGTATAGAAGGATCCGACTCGGCATTCATCCCCTCGTGTATAAAGAGGGTGGCGTCTCCCCCGTCGTCCACTATCAGGTCAGGGCCGGATCCGTCGGGCCAGGTAAGGGCCTGCTCCGTGCACCACCAGTACTCCTCCAGGGTTTCACCCTTCCATGCGAAGACTTTCGCTTTTTTTAACTCGGCAATAGCTGCCGCTGCATGGTCCTGGGTGGAAAAAATGTTGCACGATGCCCACCGGATGTCAGCGCCCAGCTCGAGAAGGGTCTCGATGAGCACCGCGGTCTGGATGGTCATGTGAAGGCTGCCGGTGACCTTGAGCCCCTTCAGTGGTTTCTCCGGCCCGTACTTCGCCCTGACCGCCATGAGCCCCGGCATTTCCTCTTCGGCGAGATCCATCTCCTTGCGCCCCCATTCAGCCAGGGACATGTCCGCCACCCTGTACTCCAGGGACGGATCCAGGTCGATGATCCCGTCAGTTCGTTTTAATTCCATTGTGTATCCTCCGAAAAATATTCTTATTTGATTGAAAAATTATCCCCTTTTTTCAGCAACGGTCAGGTTAACCGTCAGTCCCTTTTTCACCGGATAGACTGCTGTTTCCAGAACCGAAAAACCTGCCCCCTTGAGCCACTTCTCGATATCATCCCGGTCAAAACCGAGCCACCGGTGCCCGTACCGGTGACGCATCTCCTCAACGGTGTGGCGCTCCAGGTCGGCGAGAACCAGCCTTCCCCCTGCAGCGGTGACACGACCCGTTTCCTCAAGGGCTTCACGGGGAGACGGCAGGTGATGGAGCACCATGTTCATGACGCAGTAGTCAGCCTCGCCGTCCCGCATCGGGAGATGTTCTATCTCGCCGAGGCGCAGGTCCGCCCTGCCCCCCATTTCTCCGGTCCGCCCGCGGGTCTCTTCGAGCATGCCCGGGGACTTGTCCACCCCGATGACCAGCTCCGCCCTGTCCGACATGCGGGTAAGGAGCTCTCCGGTCCCGCACCCGAGATCAACCGCCGTACCGCATGGTCCGATCCTGCTGATAATCTCCCGGGATATGTCCAGGTCGCCGAGAATCTCGTACCTGATACGGTCCCAGTCAGCGGCGATGGAATCGAAGAAGCGGGTTTTTTCCCGGGCTCCTTCTGTTATGAGGCGCTCCAGCCTGGCCCGGTCTTCGTTAAGGCAATCATCCCCCTTGAGGAATTCCCTGATGGAATCGATGAACCGCCGTTCACGGCCGTTCATCGCGGCCCGGTAAAAGACCCAGAGCCCGTCGCGCCGATGGGTCAGGAGCCCGGTGTCTGACAG
This sequence comes from uncultured Leptospirales bacterium, assembly GCA_964514165.1. Lineage (GTDB taxonomy): Bacteria > Spirochaetota > UBA4802 > UBA4802 > UBA5550 > CAZEPS01. Next base: position 4,473 of record CAZEPS010000200.1, on the reverse strand, counting down.
TATTTTTAAATGCCGTGATATCCTGGACTGCCCCATCCCCATGACCGATACGATCTCGTTCACGTTCAGCTCCCGTTCCATGAGGAGATTCAGGAGACGGATCCTGGTCTCATCTGCCAGGGCCTTAGAATAGTTCAGGAGTTTCATATTACTATATCAGGATTTATTGATATAATACTGGCAAGAATAGAAAATGTCAAATAAAAAACTGGCAGACTTCATAAAACTGAAAATGCATCTCCTGTCTGTCCCCATCCCCAGTCTCTGAACCATTAATAATCTTGACAATTTCATTATATCTGTTACATTACATTGCATAAAAGTATCAGCTGCTCACTTTTTTATATGATTTTTCCCATCGACGAAAGCGGGAATCCATATTAAGTGTATACACCCGATTCCAGAACCAGGAGGGGCATTGAAAAACACCGCCCGTATCTGCTTCTATACCGGTTCAGAAACAAATTCACCGCGAAGCCAGATCAGTCCAGCAAAGATGATTTCCCCGGGAAAGCGAAACGTCTCTTTTTTTCTTGCCCTCCTGCTGTGCATTTTCGGGGGACTCACCGGAAAAACCTTTTCCGACCCTCCCCCCCTCCGCATCGGAGTAACCGTTTCCCGGACCGGCTCATACAGTGAACCTTCCGAAATGATAGAAAAGGGGTATCTCCTCTGGCAGAAAGAGGTGAACCAGCGGGGAGGTATCCTGGGACGGAAGGTTCAGTTCATCATGGCTGATGATCAGAGCAGGGAGGACCTGGTACGGAGATACTACACACGGTTCATCGTGAACGACAGGGTCGATCTGGTCTTTTCACCATATGGCACACCCCTGACAATGGAGGCCTCAAACATCACGGAGAGATACCAGTACCCCATGCTGGCGTGCGCTGCGGCGAGCGACGTCCTCTGGACAAGGGGGTACCGGTACATCTTCGGAATGTACGCGGTCGCCGACCGATACTTCATCGGCCTTCTCGATCTCATGGCCCGCAACGGGTACGGATCCGTTGCCCTGGTTTACAGCGACGCATCCCCCTTCCATATCGACATAGCCAGGGGTGTGAAGGAGTGGGCCAGAAAATTCAGGGTTGCGGTTGTCTACGAAAAAAAATTTTACGGCCCGGGAGAACTCCCCGCCATCGTACAGTCCCTGAAAAAGGGGAAAGCCGACTGCCTTATCTTTTCCGCCTATCCCCCGAACAGCTACGAACTGCTCAGAGTCATGAAGGAGAACAGTTACAAGCCCAGGGTGCTGGGCATACCGATTATACCGATTCATCCGAAGTTCTGGAAAACAGCGGGTCCCATGGCGAACAACGTGTTCGGCCCGTCACAGTGGGAGCCGAACGAGCGAATCCCCTTCCCGGGAACGAAACAATTCATCCAGGACTTCACCCGGTTTACCGGAAAGCCCCCCTCCTATCACGCCGGTTCCGCCTATTCATCCTGCCAGATTTATG
>CAZEPS010000200.1:0-3000 GCA_964514165.1 uncultured Leptospirales bacterium | reverse complement strand
AAGAGGCGATTCTGAAGACCGGTTCGTTCAACAGGGTGCGGATCCGCGGCTACATAGCCTCCCTGGACACGGTGACCGTTATCGGGAGGTTCAAGGTCGATTATACCGGAAAACAGATCGGCCACAACACCATCATTATCCAGTGGCAGGACGGAAAAAAAGAAATCGTGTGGCCCTTAAAAATGCAGACGAAACCGCCTGTCTTTTGATTGAATGAAATACACCGATATATACAAACGTATTTTCCCGATTCACAGGCGTATAATCTTCCAGGTCATGCTGCCGGTGGTAATTTCCGGCGTCTTCACCACCATCCTGCTGAGCACCTATTTTTCAAGGCCCCTTGACAGGTTCATGAGGGAGCAGTTTGACGCGAACCTGCGCCTCGCGTCAAGGATGGGAATAAACATATGCGAGACATATTATCAGCAGATTCTCGATTTCAGGCTTGAAGAAAACGTCGAAATCAACAGGTCCTATAAAACGGAGGCCCTCCAGGAGATACGGGCCATATCACGGCAGTTCCCGAACGTCGAGATGATGGTCATTAAAAACAGGGAAACGGTGTTAGCGGCCTCTACCGATTTAGACCTGAAAAAATGGCCGCTGCCGGACCATGCCCCGGGGGAAGATTCGATACTGAACGCCCGGCTGTCAAATAATTCAATTAAGTCCAATATCCGTTACTTCCCGTTCTGGGACTGGTATATCGTCAGTTATATATCCGATAAAAATTACCGGGCCCCCATAATTTCAGCGAACAGGCTCATACTCTTCAGCACCCTGGGGGTATTTCTCATCGTTTTTATCGTGCTGATGATCGTATTTAACCGTTCCCTGTTAAAACCCCTGAACCGCCTGATTGTTGCAACGAAAAACGTGTCAGAGGGGAAGATGATTCCCGTAGCCCCGGTGCAGGAAAATGAAATCGGGCAGCTGATTCAATTTTTCAATGAGATGATTGAAAACCTGAAAACGAAAGAGGACCGGATTACAAAATCACTCCATGAAAAAGAAATACTGCTGAAAGAAATCCACCACCGGGTAAAAAACAACCTCCAGATTGTCAATTCCCTCATAGCCCTGCAGTCTGACAACATCAGCGATCCCCATACCCTCAACCATCTCCGGGATATTGAGGGAAGGATTAAAACCATGGGGATAATCCACGAACAGCTGTACCGTTCCAGTGATTTTTCACACATTTTCCTCGATGATTACCTCAGGGAACTTGTGGGCCATCTGTTCCTGTCATACATGATGGATCCGGAAAGAATACACTATGAGATACAGGGTGATCATTTTGAAATTGACCTTATCCCTTCCATACCATGCGGGCTGATCCTGAACGAGATTGTGTCCAACGCGTTCAAATACGCCTTTCCCGGTAGCCGTACGGGAAACCTGTTCATTGAAATAACGCGAACTAATGGCGGCTGTACGATCACGGTCTCTGACGATGGCGTCGGTTTCCCTGAAGGGGTCGATCTGCGCGAAGGGGGCAGGCTGGGCATGCAGCTCATTGCCAGTCTGGTGAAACAGCTCAATGGCACGGTTGACATGAAACGTAACAACGGCACGGAGTACATTATAGCATTTCCACTGGGCGGATCAAAATGAAGATACTGGTCGTCGAGGATGAATCCATCATCGCCATGTCGGCAATGCAGGAGATCAGGAGGCTCGGCCATGAAACTGTCGGTCCAGTGCTCAACGCCGATGACGCAGTCTCCCATTATCACCGGGACAAACCGGATCGGTCCTCATGGGAATGGCGCCCAACGCTTCCACGGCCATAGCGGGAAAGACCCTCACCGTAATCGGGGTGGCCCTTTTCTTCGTTTCGGCAGTGAAGATACTGGCCGAATGGTTCAGGCCCCGGGAATTCGCTTTCACGACCGGCCTGTTCATCACCATGGGGGGTGTCGAATCCATCACCGCCAGGGAGCTCTTCCCGATTTCGATGGCCGGCACATCGGTCGGCGCGGTGAACATCTTCCCCTTATCCATGGCCGTGAATAAAAAAATGGTTGCCGAATACAGCGCCTCCCCGTCTAGTCTCACCGTGAAAAAGACACTACCGTGACACGCAGGACATGACCATGAAGGCAGGAATTATCGGGCTCCCCCAGGCGGGGAAGAAGAGCCTCTTTTCGCTTCTCACCGGGGAAGTGGAATCAATGACAAAAGGAAACAGAACCGGCATTGCCCTTGTTCTGGACAGCCGTTTCGACACCCTCGCCAAGATGTACAATCCCCGAAAAAAGACCAGGGCGCGGATTGAGGTTGAACTGCTTTCCGACCTGGAGGAAAACGCCGTCAGGGACGGGGCTGTCTTCGGGGACATCGCCGGCACCGACGCCCTCTGTCTCGTGGTCAGGTCCTTTGAAGACGACCGGGTGTTCCACGTCAGGGGGAGTGTCAACCCGGGGCGTGACATCGAGTCTATAAACAGCGAACTTTTCCTTCATGATCTCCTCTTCATCGAAAAACGCCTCGAGCGGATCGAACAGGGGAAAAAAAAGGGGGAAGACCCCCGGGCTGAGAACGAGGAGAAGCTCCTCGTGAAAATGAGGACCCATCTGGAAAGAGACCTTCCCCTCAGGACCATGGAATTCTCTGCGGAAGAAGCATCCCTTATCGCCGGGTACCCCTTCATCACCAGGAACCGGCTCATCGTCGCCCTCAACATTGATGAAGACAAAATCTCTACTGACGATTTAGTTATTACGATCTCATCCTTATTCACTAACCAGGACATGGAGTTTATCCAGATATCGGCCCGCCTCGAGAATGAAATCGCGTCCCTCGAAACTGAAGATGAGCGGAAAGAATTCCTGAGAGACGCCGGAATCCGGGAACCGGCCCTGAACCTCCTCTCCCGCACCCTGATGGAGTCCCTCGGCCTCATCTCCTATTTCACCGTGGGAGAGGACGAGGTGCGGCAGTGGATGGTGCATAAGGGTTCCACCGCCCCGAAGGCGGCGGGGGTCATCCACT
>CAZEPS010000199.1:0-7918 GCA_964514165.1 uncultured Leptospirales bacterium | reverse complement strand
AAGGGAATCGGGCTCACCGGCATGCTCGGCGGGGTGGTGTCGAGCACCGCCACCACCCTGGAGTTTTCCCGCCGGAGCAGGGAAGACCAGGCTCAGTACCTCCCCTACACCCTGGCAATCGTTCTTGCCTGCACAATCATGTTTCCGCGCGTCCTGGTGGAGGTGCTGGTGGTCAACGCGGCTCTCATACCGTACCTCTCGGTCACCATGGGTATGATGGGGCTGACCGGCGCGTTTATCAGCGTCCTGCTCTGGCGGAAGGCGGGCAGGGAACCGGCGGAAGAAATCCCCCTGAAGAACCCCTTCAGTATCATCCCCGCTGTGCAGTTCGGCCTCCTCTACGCGGCCATCGTGTTCCTGGCGAGGCTCATGGGGGAGGTGGCCGGCGACCGGGGTGTATACATCGTGAGCGTCCTCTCGGGGCTGACGGACGTGGACGCCATAACCCTCACCATGAGCCAGCTGTCGAGGCAAAACCCGTCGAAACTGGGGCAGGCGACCGTTGCCATAACCCTGGCGGCCTTTTCGAACACCCTGATGAAGGGTGTCCTGGCAGCTTCTATCGGATCAAAGGGTCTCAGAAAAATTATACTTGCCGGTTTCGCTGTAATCATCCTGGCCGGGATCGGGGGCCTGTTCATAACCAGTCTCCTGTAAGTGAAACAGATCTTCCCGTTTTTTTTACAAAATTGTATTGCCATAATGAACTCAATCCACATTGTTGCTGAAAAATAAAATTTTGGGGATGGGAAGATGTCAGTAAGAAGTGCCGTGCAATCGTTCTGGACAGTCTCGACAACGACCCTTTATACCCTGATTCTCGGAATTCCGGTGATCCTGGTCGCCCTGGTCAGCAGGACCGGCAGGGCTCCTTACAGGTTAGGCCGTATCTGGTCCTGGCTTATCCTCAGGACCAACAGGGTCAAACTGGTGATCATGGGCCTTGACAAGATTGTCAGGGACCGGTCCTATGTCTTTATTTCAAACCATATGAGCCAGCTTGACCCGGTGGCCATCGCGACAAAAATACAAAACCCTATCAGGTTTGTGGCGAAGAAATCACTGGCCAAAATCCCGATTTTCGGATTGGCGGCCAGGCTCGCGAAGATGATTTTCATCGATCGGAAAGACAGTTCCCGCGCCATTGCCGAGATAAACAGGTACCTGGCGGACATAAAAAACGGGATCAGCGCCCTCTTTTTCGCTGAAGGTTCCCGGGGGACTGACGGCACGATGAGACCCTTTAAAAAAGGGGGGATCATATTCGCCCTGAAGGGAAAACTCCCTATCGTACCGATTACAATCATTAACAGCGACCGGCTCCTGCCACGGGGGCAGTTTTGGATCAAAAGCGGCGTTATCCGCATAATTATCGGGGATCCCATTGACACATCACAGTTTTCGGAAGGGAGCCGTGACGAACTCCTGGTGAAGGTGCAGTCCGTCATCAGGGACAACATCAGGGGACACGGAAGACTGACCCGTTTCGAGACGAACAGGGCCGTTGGCCCGTAACATCCCCCTTACCGGGGGGCACCCTCCGCGCTCGCAACCCACTCCATATTGAACCGGGAAAGCTTCAGGTATTTCGTCCGGTACTTGTTCTTTTTTCGCCACCCCTGCTCGTACAGGGCGAGGATGATCCCGTCCCTGACCGTTATGTCTGAATACCCGGCCTCGTTTTCACAGTAGATTTTTGAAACCGGCCAGGTCGTGCCGTCGTCGTAACTCACCCTGATGCCGAGGGGCTCCCGGGGGCCCCGCATGCCGAATACCGTGAACCTGAAATCGGCCTTCAGCACCGCGTGAATGTTTGAAAAGAGGATTGTCCCTTCGTCGTAGCGGCAGAGTGAGCCGAAACAGACCGGGTCAGGGAGTTCGCTGTCCAGGGCCGGTTTGGTCCAGCCCCGGGCCCCGTCTTCGCACACGGTCACGGACCGGTATATCCGCCCGAGGCTCGCGTCCTCGTTCCGCATGTTGACCATGACCCTCCCGTCGGAGAGCTCCACCCCCACCGGTTCCCCGTTGCCCGGTTCGCCGATGACGGCAACCATTTCCCCGGCCTTCCAGGTTTTTCCGCCATCATCGCTGTATACTGTTGAAACGTGCTGGGGATGGTGGCCGTCTCCTCCCCCTCCCGGTGATAGCCAGACCGGTATCACGAGGCGGCCGTTCCTGAGCTCTAACCCGTGGCCGGGGCCGAAGGCGATGACCCTCCAGTCGTATACCGGTCTGAAGGCCTCGAAGGTATCGGTTATCTCAACGGTGTCGGACCAGGTTTTTCCCCCGTCGATGCTCTTCCGGTAGAAAGCCCGTTTATAGTCGGTGTTGTACACGAAGTGGACGGTTTCAGTGTTGTTTTCGGCAATCATCACCGGGTTGTTGACGGTCCCCTCGCCTGTGTCAAAGAGAAGGACCCGGGGCTCCCAGGTGTCCCCCCCGTCCATGCTCCGCTTCATGACCACGTCGATGTCGTCCCAGTCGCTGTACCCCTCCCGGGCCTCGCAGTAGGCGATGACTATTCCGCTCCTGGTGACCACGATACCGGGTATGCGGAAGGTCGCGTACTTTGGATCCTCCACCCCGTTAAAGAGGATCTGCTCCGAGAATTTCTCCCTGCCGGAGAGTTGCACGTCAGGCTCTTTCCCATTTCGGTAGTAATCGCGGAACTGCCCTATGGACAGGGCGAGAAAGAGGAGACCCAGGAGTGAAATCAGGGCGAATCGCAGTTTTTGCGAGACGGATTTTTTCGTCCTTACGTATCGGACCGCCAGGGCCGCGACCAGGGCGAAGAGGAAGAGGTAGAACCAGGGGCTGATGATCTTATAGTAGTAGGTGATCTGGGCGACGAGAACCGCGTCGCTCGCCTCTGAGAAGAGGAGAAAGATCAGGCCGTTCCATATGAGAAAGACCGCCGGGTAGATGAACCAGTCGGCCTTTGACAGGCTGGACTGTTCCCCCCGGCCTCTCATCAATGCCAGCCTGATGGCATTCCACCCCGTGTACAGGATGAGAAGAACGGTGGCCGTGAGGATAACAGCCACCCAGTTCCAGGAGAGGGAAGTGGCGTCAGAAACGAACCGGTTGACGTCCCGCCAGAGGGTCTGGACCACGAGGATTGACAGGAGCGCCGCTGCCAGGTTAATATTGAGAACAGCAGACAGGGCGATGCCGGTCATGCCGCTTTTTCCCTTCATGTTATCTGTCATGGAGTCCTCCGCTATCGGCAATCTGGTTCAGTGAGCGGTTTATTTTTTTGGAATTATTTCAATGTCAGGAATATACCAGGCAACTATTGCATGTTTGTCAGCCCGGTGCAATGAAAATAATGCCGTACAGAGCAAAAATTCACTCGTATGTTCCCTTTTCTTCATTGACTTTCAGCAGCCGGATATTGTATTCTTATCGGGATGTGCTGCCGTCTTTTTCTGGTTCGCTGTCCGGCAGCAGATCCATTGCACCGGGGGCGAGGTTGCGTGGGCGCCACTCGGCTGGAAAAAGATCAAATGAAAAAGGAGCAAGGGGTTTTATGGAAAACAGACTGAAGACACTCAAATTGATCCATTACCTGATCGCGGCCGGCCCGGCGGTATTCCTGGCAATAGCTTATTTCCTCGCCCCCGACAGCCAGGACACCGGTATCCTGGGCAGCGCGGCCCTTGTAGTCGGGGTGGCCCTGGGGGCCCTCGCCCTCTCTATAATGAAACTCTTCGCCCGGAGGGCCGCCGCAATGGACCAGGATTCAATTCCCGGCCTCTACTTCACGGCAAAGATAGTCCAGTGGTCGGTGCTGGAAGCTGCGGCCTTTCTCAACGCCGTGGTATACTTCATGTCCGGACCCCTGGTTAACGCCGCTGTCGCCGTGATTCTGATTATAATTCTCGTCGCGCGGCCGCCGAAACCGGAAGAGATGCGGGACAGCCTGAACTACCGGGGCTGATCCGGCGGCTGAGGCACCAGTAAAAAACAAACATAGCCTGGAGGAACATCATGAAGGTAAACCGGAAGGAATTTCTTAAGGTGAGCGGGGCGGCGGCCGCCTGCGCCTGCGCGGGAGTTTCGTTCAACGGCTGTTCAATGATCACCGGGGTGTCAGGCACCCCCGCGGCCCCGGAAGGGAGCTGGTCGGTGGAAGGGAAACGGCTGATCGTCGATACGGCCAAAATCCCCGGGCTTGCGGCTGACGGGGGTTCGGTGAAGCTGAAAACCGGCGAAGGGGAAACAGCCGCAAAGGTCATCATATTACGGAATGACGGTTCATATCTCGCCTACGAGGACCGGTGCACCCACGGCCAGCGGGAACTGGAGTTCGCTCACGCCGAAAAGAAACTCTGCTGCGTCAGTTTCGGCCAGTCGGAGTTCGACCTGGACGGCAACGCCCTCGCCGGCCCGGCCGAGGGCCTGTTAAAGAGGTACCGGCTTTCCATGGAAGGTTCAAAACTGAAGATAGACCTGGCGTGACGTGAAACGCCCCCTGACGGGAAGGATACGACGCGCGGGGCCGTTTGCTGTCCTGTTACTCGTGACGGCGGTCTCGGTATTGCCGCCTGTTTATCCCCGTGATAAACCGTCCGGTGATAAAAACAGGGCCGGGAAAAACGGCGGCGAAGTATCAATTCGCCGCCTGAATGATGACGTCCTCAAGCGTAAAAAGGAGGGATGGGTCACGGTTTTCGTGCCCATCGCCAAGTATAACAGCGATCTCGGATTCGGGGGCGGAGCCATTATGATGATCGCGTACAACGGTAACCGGTTCGATTCCCGATTCGGTATAGTACCCTACAACTTCATGATGGCGGTGCAGGGGTACGCCTCCACCCTGGGGCAGCAGGTCCACTTCATCATGGCCGATATCCCGCGGTTTCTCGGCTCGCCGGTGCGCATAAAGACCCGGGCCGAGTTCAAAAGGCACATCAACGAAAAGTATTTCGGCATCGGCAGGAGCACTACCGGGAGCCTCCTGAGCCGGAACGGCCAGCGGTTTTCGACCTTTTCATCATACAGAAAGAATTATCTTGAGGCATATGATCCCTTTAACCCGCTCCATCCCCTCTATTACAAGCCGGTGAACTACAAGTTCAACAACTACATAATCACCCGGCCCATGTTCTACCTCAGGTTTTACGTAGACCTCCCCTGGTATATGAAACTCCGGTTTGGTTTCAACGTGAAATACTCGAGTATCCGGTCGTGGATGTTCAGAAAGTTTGACACCCGCGACGCGAAACGGGTCCTCTCCGCCCCCACCATGATAGATATTGATCCCCATGTTGCGGGAAAGAGGAGGAGCGGCTGGGTGAACGAGGCCTACGCCGGATTCGGGATTGACACGAGGGACTTCGAGCCTGACCCCCGTAACGGTCTGCTCTTCAGCTATACCTTCAGCGCGGCCACCCCGTACCTCGGTTCAGACTTCGGGTTTTTCCGGCACACGGCGGAGCTGCGGGGGTACTGGTCGCCGGTGCGCGTTTTCACCGTGGCCGCGCGGCTCGGCTACATGACCACGGACGGGACCGTACCCTTTCACGAGATCGGGAAGTTCAACTTCTACGAAAAGGACGAGATGGGTCTCGGCAACAACCGCACCCTCAGGGGGTACCAGCGCAACCGGTTCACCGGCCACACCATGACCGTGGCGAACCTGGAACTCCGGTGGGAATTCATCGAGTTTCTCGTGGCGAAACAGCACGTCGCCCTGAAGCTCCTCGCCTTCGTTGACACCGGCAGCGTGTTCGATTACGCCCTTGAGCCGGCCACCTTCTGGAGCGGTTACCGCTTCGGGTACGGAACCGGGTTCGTCATCGCCTACAACCAGGCGGCAATCATCCATTTCTACGCCGGGTTCAGCAGTGAAGACTATACCATTTCCGTTGACGTGGAGCATTCGATATAGTTTTTTTCTTGTAAATCCATGTTTTTTACCGCAGTCTCGACAGGCCCGGTCCCGGTGATGGGCGCGCCCCGTTACCGGCATCATTTTCAAGGGCCGGTGAAACAGCATCTCATTTTCATTACGGGAGGAGAGGATCATGAATTACCTGCACGAGGCCCAGCTGGCAAATATTGTCACCTCCTACTGCACCTGCCTGGCGGGGATTCTCCCCCTGGCGTTCACGTGCCTCACCAGGCCTCAGCCGGGGCGCTGGCTCTTTGCCTACCTGTGCATTCTCATTACCGGCATACCGACCGTGTGGTTTCACGCCCAGGAGCTGAACCGCCTGGCGTCGTCAGTGGACGTGGGTACGAACATACTGCTGGCGTGGGCACTGCAGCTGGCGGTCACCGGTGATTTCATGGGGAAAAGCACCAGGAGGGTCTTTATGGGAATCTCTACCGGCATAAACATGCTGGTCATCGGGTGGATATTCTTCAGGCTTACCCTGCCGTCTAACGTTGCCTTTGTCCGTTTCGGCGGCCACGGCGCCTTCCACCTGAGCGAGGCCGCCCTTATCGTCGACTCTTTCGTCGTGCTGGGGCTGTTCGTGTATTACCGGAAACGGATTCCCGGCGACGCGAAAGGGCTCATTGTCCTGGTTTTTTTCATGTTTTTTGCGGGGCTCGTGCTGGCTTCGGCGAGCAACAGCCGTGTGGCTCCCCGTATATTGCCATGGCACGCGGCCTGGCACGTGGTGGGGGCCTTCGGTTTTATCACCCTCTGGCTTTTCAACCACGTCAGGTTTAACGAAATCGGGAGCGGAGCCGGTCATTGATAGACTCTGCACTGGTTAAGAAAAAAACCGGGAACCATATTGGAGGATACATGAAAAAGATACTCGTTTACGGCCCTGATATTCGTTATCGGTGGTTCATTCTTCCAGGCGGCTTTTATTGATCCAGGCGTCCATTTTATCCGCCACAACGGTTTCGTAAGGGAGATTTTTGCCGCTTTCCCGGTCGACAGGCCCGGTCCGGCCTTTTGATGAATTTCACAGTTAAGCCGCAGCAGCGGAACACCGGGCCCGGGTCTTCCTAGAACAGGGCAGATGTGATTTTCAACGACTCGTATACAGCCACGTAATGGGAGACCGCTCCCGCGAGAATGAAGATGTGGAAGATTTCGTGGAAACCGAACACCCCGCCGATCTGTTTCGGCCACTTAATCATGTAAAGCAACGCCCCGGCCGTGTAAAATATTCCCCCCAATATGATCGCCGGCAAGAGGCCGGCCGGAATAGACGCGATGAACTGTTTCACCGGTATGACCGCGATCCATCCCATTATGATATAGATAATCGTGTTCAGGAACCTCGGGGCGTTGATGTAGAAAATCTTGAAGAAGAGCCCCAAAAACACGAACGACCACTGGGTGATAAGAATAATCCACCGCATCGGCCCCTCCAGGTAGAGGAAACAGAAGGGGGTATAGGTGCCGGCGATCATGAAGAATATCGCCAGATGGTCAATCTTTCGGTAGATTGAGTCGTCTTTCTCGGTCTTTTTAGATGCGTGATAGAGCGTGCTGGCCGTGAAGAGGAATACCGCTGAGAGTATGTACACCAGGGCAATGATACGGAGTGAGAGTGATTCACGGGTAATCACGAAAAGCACAATGGCCCCGATCAGGGATGCCGGTATGCCGAGGAGATGGGTGTAAAATGAGATTAGTTCTTCTTTTCTAATATTCATGTTTATGCCTGTAACAATCAAATATTCCGGGATCTATCTTTTCAGACACCGAAAATGACGGCGAGGTTCAATTCGCTCAAGGGGGTTTCCCCTTGGAATCAATATTTTCCGTACACTCACTTCAGGAAGGACGAAACCTCTCCCCCACGGTTGCAAAAAATACTTGCATACTATGAAAAAATAATGTATAATGCGAATCAAGCAGCCATTTACTCACAAGCGGATTTCCCGGTAAACCAGAAAAAAAGGAAGATCTCCATGAAAAACATGTCCCGGCGAACATTTATCAGGA
>CAZEPS010000198.1:0-7944 GCA_964514165.1 uncultured Leptospirales bacterium | reverse complement strand
AGGGGCTGGTCAAGCTCGTAGTAGTGGCGGTTGTACTTAATAATCAGCTCGCAAAGCTCGTCGTAGCGCTTTTTTATAGCATTGTATTCGGGCATCGGTACCGGTTTTGCTCATGAAGGATATGGCTTTTTCTGTCAGGGTAACCGATACCGGAGGGGAGACGGTACGTCAAGAGTAATATTAACCCTACACCCAGAACTTCACCTTCCTCAGAAGCGCCCCCCGGTTCCTGGTGCATGCAAGATATCCTTCGGTCAATATCTTCGGGGACTCGAGAAAATCGAGGGTGCCCACGTCCATGAGGGCCGGCTCGATGAGGACCGTGGGACGGTAATATTTCAGCAAGAGCACGGTGTTGTGGTACTCCATGATACTGAAAGACTGGTATATGGTCTCAAAGATGCTCGGCACCTCGGGGATGTCGTCCCTCTCTTCCCGGTTTTCCCTCTTCAGCCAGTTGTCCAGCAGTCTCAGCCATTTGCGGCCGGTCTCGTGCTCGGTATCTTCTTTCTTGAGCTCGTCATTCTCTTCTATCAGTTCCAGCTCCCGGGCGTCAATGGTGACCCGCCGGTCTATACCCACCTTGACCGTGTTCTTCCACCGCATGTTCTTGTGGACCCGGGGATGGAGGTTTACCGCTATCGTCAACCCGGCCCCCATTTCCCGGGCGATATTTATCGGCAGGGGATTGGCCACGCCCCCGTCAATAAGTACCGTGTTCCGGTACCGCACCGGCACGAAAACCCCCGGAATGGAGATGCTGGCCCTCAGGGCCTCCATGAGGCAGCCGCTGGTGAATACAACCGTCCTGCCGGTATAAAAATCAGTGGCGTTGATGGCCAGTTTTACCGAAAGGTCTTCAATCTGCATGTCCCGGGGTATGAAATCCTCGAGGAATTTCATGTAGAGCTTGCCCTGAATGAGCCCCGAGCGGGGGATCACCGGGTCATAAAGCGACAGCATGTCCCTGCGGCTCATGGAGAGAATTTTTTCCTTGAATTCCTGGAGCCTGCCGGCCCCGTACAGGGCTCCGATGACCGCCCCGATACTTGACCCTGAAATGAACTGGATCGGGATGCCGATGGTCTTAAGGTATTCTATCACCGAGATGTGGGCCATCCCCAGGGCCCCGCCGCTGCCGAGGACGAGTCCGACCCTGGTGTTTCGAAGGTATTTTAACGGATTAAACATGATTTTTCCTTCGTCATTTCTTCTTTTTCTTAAAATATCTTGACACCCGGGCGCGGTTTTTATACTTTTGTCGGTGAGATCGCGCGGTGGAGCAGTCGGTAGCTCGTTGGGCTCATAACCCAAAGGTCGCAGGTTCAAATCCTGCCCGCGCTAATTTGGCGGAGTAGCTCAGTAGGTTAGAGCACACGGCTCATATCCGTGGTGTGGGGGGTTCGAGTCCCTCCTCCGCTAATAGGTGACAAAATCCTCCTCTTCATCCTCACGGGCATACACGAAAAAATCAAATGAGTCGATTATCTCATTCTCGTCAGCAAGACGGGTCAAAAGGATCTGGTACGTTCCCGGTTCCAGGTCCTTTATCGATCCGTAGATCACCTGGTTTCCCGGTTCTATCCGCACCATCCTGCTCATGATTTCTACCCAGACAATCTCCTTCTTCTGGATAATAACACCGATCCTGGTGTCAGTTCCCCGGTCAAAGCTATAGATCCAGGAAACCTCCCGGTCGTGGGGTACCTCAAGTGGTGTGTCTACCCGGCGGTAGACGTCTTCGCCGGGAAACTTGACGGCAAACACCCCTTTCGGCCCCATGCATGACAGGACCAGCACAACAACGATAGAATTCATGAGTATGAGGATACAATTTACGGTGATTTTTCGAAGACGACTGGTACCGTATGGTGTAATGCTGTTATTCAACCTTGTACTGATCTTCATCAAGCTCAATTACTTTTCCGCCCTTTTTCCTGGATTGAGCCCTTGACTTATCGCGTCTCAGGCGCTCTTTTCTATTTTCGGATGAGCTTTTTCCAATCTGGAGAACATATCTGAATATGGTAAAGGCAAGGTACGCCACAATCAGTACGAAAAGTATTCGAAATAATGAAATAAACATTAAAAAACTCCTTAGCTGTTAAGAACCGATAACCGAGAGCATTTCCTGGACAGCGCCGGAAAGGCCGATAAAAACGGAGCGGGAGATTATGGAATGGCCGATGTTGAGCTCGTGGAGGCCTGCTGCATCGAGTACCGGTACCACGTTCCTGGTGTTCAGGCCGTGGCCCGCGTTAATGCCAATGCCTATGGAGACCCCGTGCTCGGCCGCGCCGAGTATGCGTTTCAGCTCGTCCTCATACCTGCCGGTTTTGAAGGCGTTGCAGTAGGTCCCGGTGTGGATTTCGATATAGTCAGCCCCCGCCTCTTTCGAGGCGTCAACAACTTTCACGTCAGGTTCGACAAAGAGGGATGTTATGATCCCGAGTCCGCGAAATTCACTTACGACTTCTTTTATCCTGCTCATCTGAGCGGATACATCGAGCCCCCCTTCCGTGGTTATCTCCTCCCTTTTTTCAGGGACCAGGGTTATCTGGTCGGGTTTTACCCGCCTGGCGATTTTTATTATATCGTCGGACAGGGCCATCTCGAGGTTGAAGGTCCCGTTAACGGTCTCTTTCAGCCGGAAAACGTCATCATCCTGAATGTGGCGCCGGTCCTCACGGAGATGGACCGTGATGCCGTGAACCCCGGCCATTTCGCATATTGCCGCACCCTCAACAGGGTCAGGCTCCTCCTCCCCCCGGGCTTGTCGGAGGGTCGCGATATGATCAACATTTATGCAGAGTGTTACAGCCATTGTCAGTTATCACTTCTGAAGTGTTACAACGATCTTGTCCGGCATAACCGATATTATGTCAAGATTATTATTCGTTACCGTCTGCACAATGACCGGCATTTCTATCTGGAAACTCTCCTTGTTGCCAATAAGCGCCGCCGGATTAAGCCCCCCGACATTAATGTAGGCGTCAAAATCACCGGCCCCTGCCGTTTTTTTATCTTCCTTTCTCAGGAATACGGAAACCCGGTCCCTTGCGAGCTTGTAGTCGAAGTTTTCACTCTGGTTTATGACTCGTACCTTGAGTTCCAGGCCTTCGAGATCTTCCCTGTTCGCGATCGGTATTATTATCTTTACGCTGGTTTCATTAAAGGTGACGTTTTCGAGACCCTCCCGGACGATGTCAACCTGCTGGACCACGTTGGCAGCCTCGTTGTCTATGGAAATCTCCTCGGTTTTTATTTCCTCTTTCTTTTGAAGAAGGGATTTCGCTCCCCTTGCCTGGACAAACTCAGGGTTGACCTTAATCCTCCCCACGACCGATCCGGCCCTGGGGGTGCCGGTAATGTTCGGCGTTACCCTGAGCCATTTCTCCACGGCCTCGTCCACAGTGGCGGTTACGTATTCCAGTGAGGGTTTGACCCTGATGCTTTCCGGCAGCTGCTGGTTGACAAGCTCAACCTCGTACCTTTTCGGAGTCCCCAGAACCGGGTTCCTGAAATCAACATACCCTTTTACCGACTTGACACTGATATTTTCCAAAAGTTCATTCTCGCCTTCAAAAGTAACGGTCATGTAGCGGTGGGAGACATTTGCTATGGTGAGATTGGCCGGAAGATTCTTCATCTCCAGAGGAATGCGGTATTTACGCCTGCCGGTATGGATGGTGTCTATGAACACCCAGAGGAGAACCGCGAGAAGGAGGCTGACCATTTTGGGCAGGAGATCCTTCTCTTTTGCGAATCGAAAGAA
Organism: uncultured Leptospirales bacterium; assembly: GCA_964514165.1. Taxonomy (GTDB): domain Bacteria; phylum Spirochaetota; class UBA4802; order UBA4802; family UBA5550; genus CAZEPS01. The sequence continues at coordinate 4,169 of CAZEPS010000198.1, read as the reverse complement.
TTTTTCCCAGATTCCCTTCATGAGATTTTATACTGCCCTTCGTACGCTGTTTTCGGATTCAGAAAGTAGAGTATCATGTTTTTCAAATCAGAAACCTTTATTCTCGGGTAGATCCTGCCGTTTACCATGATCGATATGTTCCCGGTCTCTTCAGAGGTAATCAGGGCCAGGGCGTCGGACTCCTCCGCGATGCCCAGGGCCGCCCGGTGCCTCGCCCCGTGCTGTTTCCGCAGCTGTTTCGAATCACTCAAGGGGAGATAGCATGCTGCCGCTGTTATGCGGCCCTCCTGGATGATGATGGCCCCGTCGTGGAGGGGTGTCATGGGGAAAAAGATAGTTCGTATGAACTCTTCAGTAATGACCGCGTCCACGGCGACCCCTGCCTCGGCGTAGCTCTTGAGCCCGGTATTCCGTTCGATAACAATGAGAGATCCGATCCGCTCCTCGGCCATGGCGGTCAGGGCGTTGACCACCTCGTCCAGGGGAAATGTCTCCTTGGTCGTGTCGGAGGCTATCCAGTTGCGCTGGCCAAACTGGGTGATAAGGCGCCTGAGCTCCGGCTGGAAGAGGATAATGACCGCGATGGCGCCGTAAAGGGCCAGGTTTTCGATGAGCCAGTTCAGGGTGTCGAGACGGAGCAGCATTGAGAGGATGGCGATTATGAATATGATAACCACCCCCTTCATCAGCTGGATGGCACGGGTCTTGGCGAGGAACTTGTAGGCCATGTAAAATATTACGGCGACAATGAATATGTCCACCATGTTGCGGAAGTATTCCCAGAAGTTCGTTATGTAGTATAATATTTTTTCGTAGAGCTCCTCCACCGCTATGACACCCTTTTAAGCATATTCAGGCTGTCCAGGGCGAGCCTGTGTTCCCTGACATCATGGACCCGGATGATATCTGCCCCCTTAAGTACAGACACGGTATTCAGGGAAATAGTTCCCGGCAAACGGTCGGTCTCCTTTCCGTAGAGTTTCCCGATGAGGGACTTCCGCGAGAGCCCGACGCACAGGGGGTATCCCGGTTCCTTGAAAAACTCAAGGTTGCTGATAATCCGGTAGTTATCCTCCAGGGTTTTGCCGAAGCCTATTCCCGGATCAATAATTATTTTTTCCCTGGCAATGCCCTCTGCCTCTGCTTTAGCGGCAGCCTCTTCGAGAAAAGTTCGAATTTCAAAAAGGAGGTTTTCGTACACCGGGTTCACCTGCATGGTCCCGGGGGTTCCCTTGATGTGCATAATGATGACATAGGGTCTGAATTCCGCGACAACCCCGGCCATGTCCCTGTCAAAGGTGAGACCGCTGATATCGTTAACCATGGATGCGCCCGATTCCAGGGCGGCGCGCGCGACCGCTGACTTATAGGTATCGATACTTACCGGTATGCCTATGGTATCGACGATTTTTTCGATAACCGGGCAGACACGGTCAATCTCTTCAGCCGGAGAAACAGGTTCCGCTCCTGGCCTTGTGGATTCGCCCCCCACGTCTATGATGTCCGCGCCCTCGTCTTTCATTGCGAAGGCCCGCTGGACCGCTGTATCGATATCAAAATGCCGCCCGCCGTCGTAAAACGAATCCGGTGTTACGTTCAATATTCCCATTATCCTTGCAGTCATATCTTCATATTAATCCTAAAATGTAAGTTTAACCGATACCATATGGTTATATCCGTCATCAATGGCGTCAAACGTAAATGCGTACGACATGTCTACCACGATTACATGGAGGGAGAGACCCGCTGAAAAGAGGAGATCCCTGAGACCGAGATAGAATGTCACGAATCTCCATGGCCGGTACTCAACACCGAGTCCCCAGTTAAAAATATCCTGCTCGAGATTCTTAATGCCGCTGAACGCCAAGGAAAAGGACTTGCTGACAAAGGCGATTCCGAGCCTCAGGGTCGGAAAGCCGAAATCGTATTTCTTCCTTATGCCGTAGTAGCTTTCAATCGGATAGAGTCCCACACCGATGTCCTGGATGACGAAGCCGATTTTAATGAATGGCAGGGCGTAAATCTGGGTGCCGATATCCAGCCCGGCGCCGATATACTGGGTGTGCCCGATCTTCTCGTACAGGCACTTCGCCGAAAAACCGAGTGACACGATTCCCATCTGCCGGGCGTAGGAAAAAAGTCCTGATGTGCCGATGTAGTAGAGGTCACCCCGGTAATAGCCGTTAAGATCGTAAGAATCAATTTCGTCTGAAAATATCGTGTATATTCCGAATCCAAAGGCATCTTCAGGGAGGGAAAAGGCGACGCCGAAAAACGCCGCTTCCCGGTCAAAGTCAAGTTTTGTTCCCGAGATACCGACCTGTACAAAGGTACGGTCCTCGTCTGCGTCGGATATATTCAGCAGATCGTTTTCATTAATCTGATCCACCCTTCCCTGGGTCGCTTTTGTTTTGATTTCTTCGGCGGTGAGGCCCTCCCTCCCCCTCAGTTCGGTGAGTCCCGATGGGTTCCAATAAATTGAGTAAACATCATCAGCAAGTACTTCACCAGTCATACCGGTGGCAAGATAGCGTGAGCCAACCCACCCCCCCCTGGTGAACGAGGCCCGGCTACCCGCGCTTGCCTCTTCTGCTGCAAGTTCAGCAGCGGCAAGAATCGTGAAAGACAGGCATAAAAATACGGAAACAATTCTCATAATCAGTATTGAACGAGTATTCTTATAATTTTTTTCCCCTCCAGACCGGTAAATATATCCTCAAGGGAGATCTTCAGTATATACAGGCCCGGTTTAACCGTCCGCCCCTTGCCGTTCCGTCCGTTCCAGACAGCCGGCAGTAACGGATAGAGCTGTCTGTATACCAGGTCGCCGTTTATATCGAGAACCTCCACCTTGATCTTGTTAAAGCCGGTATTGGTGACGTCCCTGATGGTGAGCACACCGAGCCGGGGGTTATACGGAACAGGGTAAGCGATTATACCCTGGGTGTTTATCGCCATTGCTGCGGCCGCCGACAAGAGCAGGATACAGGCTGTCATAATAAAATATTTTTTTATCATAATGATACACGGGATTTGTGAAAAAACAGTGAACGGACTGATATACTGTTATAAAATATAATCAGACTGTCACTATGGGGTCAACTACTATTTCTGCTAACGCCGGTTTGTTGAATAAAAACTGTCATGAAAGTTCAGAAAAGGCCGCGCGAACTGAATCTCCGACAATGCCGGCAAGTTCATTGTCAGGAAACGAATTATATGATTCGAAACCTGTTTCATAATTGAGAAGAAATTCAATATTTCCCGCAGGCCCTTTCAGTGGTGAGTGAATGAGCCCCCGGAAATTAAGACCCTGCTCGATAAGCTTTTTTAAAACCCTGAGAACAATCTCCCCGCAATTTTTTTTGTCCCGCACTACACCCTTTTTCTGTTCATTTCTTTCCGCCTCGAACTGGGGCTTAATCAGGATGACCCCCCGGCAGGGTGCGAACAGTTCATTTACCATCGGAAAAATCCGGGTAATTGATATAAAGGAAAGGTCTGCTGTCACAAAATCAACCGGTTCGGAAAACTGATCTGAAGTCAGGTCTTTCACATGGGACCGTTCCATTACCACGACCCGTTCATCCTGCCGGAGCCGGTAATCGAGCTGTCCATAGCCAACGTCAATCGAGTAGACACGGAGGGCCCCGGCCCGGAGAAGGCAGTCGGTGAATCCCCCGGTTGAGGCACCCAGGTCCGCGCATATGGATCCGACAACATCCAGGTTGAAGTATTCCAGGGCGAAACCAAGTTTTTCGCCACCGCGGCTGACGAAGAAACCCTTTGGCCTCTTAACCTGTATTTGTTCATCACCTCTGATTCGTGCTGATGATGATCTTACAGTCTCGCCGTTAACTTGTACCCACCCGGCCAGGATTTCCCGTTTTGCCTTTTCCCGGGATTCAGATTTGCCGCTTTCAACAAGAAAGACATCGAGCCGGATTTTTTTCATGTTATCAGTTTCTTCGTAATGTGCAAAAATTCAAGTGAAAACGAATAAATATCAATAATAGATAGAAAAATCGTATCTACTCAGCTATTGCAGAATAGATGTACATATTTACAAAAATTGGCTATATAATTCCCCCGCCGCCTTCGGCGGCGGGGGAATTATATTAACATTTTTCTTTTAATATTCATATAATTACATATAGCTGAATAGTTAC
>CAZEPS010000197.1:0-7972 GCA_964514165.1 uncultured Leptospirales bacterium | reverse complement strand
GTTTCCGGAACCGGGCCGGGTGTTCCGAACGGAATTTTCCGGAACCGAAGAGGAGTTCGAGCCTGCCGGTGATGGAATAGTCTTTCAGGTTGCGGATGACCCGGGCGGCGTCTTCCGGTTCCATTGCCCCTTCAACATCAGGGCCGGAATTGGTGATGCAGTGGGGGCACCGGTCGTTGCAGTTCAGTGACAGGTAGAGTTCCACCTTGTTCACCGCCGGCACGGGTACCTCTGCCGCGACGGGTAGGTGCGGGAGCCTGTTTTTTCTCTTCAGCTCTTCGATTACCCTCTTCACCAGCTGGTTCATGGCGATCCTCCCCCTCTTGTCAAAGTATCAGCAATGAGAAAATTTACCGGTACAGTATAAATGAGCGCCCAAAGCTTTCCCATAACTTTTTTTCCTGTTCATGAATATTAATAGAATACGTTAAAAAGTTATCACCGGATTTTGTTACCCGATCTGACAGGAAATCATTAATACATAATCCATATTAATAAGAATTGACATGCCCGTGTAAAAGCTCTACTTTATAAACAAAAGACTGCTTGCGGGCGGCATAAGCGGCTGCTTATTCGCTCTTCTTGTTTTTGCGTAATCATTGTTCAGGAGGAAATAGATGAACTACATTCTGGTAGTCGATGACTCCCCGACCATCCGGACGAGCGTGGAATATTCTCTCAAAGAACTCGGCCTCCCCATATCCCAGGCGGAAAACGGCGAAGACGCCCTGAAAAAGGTCAACGAAATCAAGGGTGGCGGCAACGACCTGGCCCTCTGCATCGTTGACGTGAACATGCCGGTGATGGACGGCATCACCTTCTTGAAGGAGTTCAAGAAGGACGACAAGTTCACCCCGGTCCTGATCCTGACCACCGAGTCCGAGGAAGGGAAAATCAAGGAGGCGAAGGAGGCCGGGGCGTCGGGGTGGATGGTGAAGCCCTTCAAGCCGGAAAATCTAACCAGCGTCGTCAGCAAGCTGATCCGGTAATCCCTGTGTCAGGCGGGTCGATTTCATGATACAGAGCAGGGACCACAGGACAGGCCAGGTACTCTACATTCTCAATCCCGGGGACTATTACGCCACGAACAACCGGTGCCTCATGGGTACGGTCACCGGCTCCTGCGTTATTGTGTGCCTGCATGATTACCTGCGGCGCATCGGGGGGATGTGTTTCCTCGTTATCCCCGGGGCCATCGGCACCGAAGGGATCTTCCGTGACGAAATCGCGGCCCAGGGAATCACCCAGCTCGAGTACCTCCTCGGCGAGATCGTCAAGCTCGGGGGCGACCGTAAAAACCTGAACGCGAAGATCTTCGGCGCCGCCAATTTCGCGAAAAACTACTCGGGGCAGGTAATCAGCATGGGGCTCCTCAGGTTCATCGACGAGTACTTCCGGTATGAGAAGATACCGGTGCAGGTCGACGACCTCGGGGGCAACTACCGGCGCAAGGTCTTCTTCTCACCCACGGACGGGAAGGCCTACCGCAAGGTCTTGAACAATAACGCGGAATCGTCCGAATTCATCAAGATGGAGACCGAGTACATCGACCGGGTCTTCAAGAGCAAGGACCAGTATGGGAACGTGTTCCTTTTTGAGTGACGGTTATGAACAACCCGATAATAAACATTCAGCTTAACGATGACGATTTCCTGTACCTGAGCGCGATAATTTACCGCGAATGCGGAATCAAGATAAATGAGGGAAAGAAGGCCCTGGTCCAGGCCCGGCTCATGCGCCGAATGCGGGAGCTCCGGATACGGGAGTACCACGAGTACCTCCGCTTTCTCGCCGACAACTACAAAGATGAAAAGATCAACCTCATAAACTGCATCACCACGAACAAGACTGAGTTCTTCAGGGAATCGTACCACTTCGAGTTCATGAAATCAACGGTGCTCCCGGCGTACGCCGAGACCCGGAAACAGCGCCTCAGGATATGGAGCGCCGGGTGCTCCACCGGGCAGGAGCCCTATACCATCGCCATGACCCTGTTCGAGCATTTCGGGGGGGCGATGCCGCCGGACGCCAGGATACTTGCCACGGACATCGACACCAACGTGATCCAGACCGGCAGGGACGGGGTGTACCGGGAGGATCTTTTCAAGGGGATTGACCCGGGAATAATGAAAAGATATTTTCTCCGGGGAAGGGGCGAGAACCAGGGGCTTTACCGGGTGAAGGAATACGTTAAGAAACTTGTCTGCTTCCGCAGGCTCAACCTCCTTGACGAATACTACCCGATGAAGGGCCCCTTTGACATCATCTTCTGCAGAAACGTCATGATCTATTTTGACAAGGACACCCAGAGGAGGCTCCTGGCGAAGTTCAACCGGTACCTGGCCGACGACGGGTACCTGTTCATGGGCCATTCAGAGTCGTTGAACGGAATATCGAACGATTTCAAAACCGTCGGGAGGTCGGTATACAGGAAGATACAGTAATTAACCACGGAGGCGCAGAGACACGGAGGAATAATGAGAATTATATGAATGGAGATTTAAATTATTGAAATAAAATAACAGAAGGTATCATTGGTTGTTTAATAGAAGTGCATAAAAATCTTGGCCCTGGTTTGTTGGAATCAATTTATGAAAATGCTATGTGTTATGAATTAAAAGAAAAGAATATTAAATTTCTATGACAAGTGGCGGTTCCTATTAATTATAAAGGGAGCAATTTAGGCGAATACAGGTTAGATCTTCTTGTTGAAAATGAAATTATAGTTGAACTTAAAACGGTTGATAGAATTGAACCTGTTTTTGATGCTCAACTACTGACATATTTAAAAATTACGGGAAAAAAACTGGGTCTGATACTTATCTTTAATGTACCAGTTATGAAAAATGGTATAAAACGTATAATACTCTGAGACTCTGTGTCTCTGTGGTTTGACAATAGGACGGTAAAGGCCATGTACATTCGAAACAGCCAGAAATACGGAAAGCCCCTGAAGATCATTCACGCCGGGGAGTATTACGCCTCGAAAGAGGACGAAGTCGTGGGGACCCTCCTCGGTTCGTGTATCGCGGTCTGCCTCTACGACCCGGAAATCCAGGTGGCGGGAATGAACCATTTCATGCTCCCGGGAAAGATCTCAAAGGTGGACATTTTCAAGGACCGGACCGCCCGTTACGGCATAACCGCCATGAACGAACTCATCGACGCAGTGGTCAAACTGGGGGCCAGGAGGGAAAACCTCGTCGCCAAGGTCTTCGGCGGTGGGAGCGTCCTGGAATACAAGCACAAGGTCACGACCATCCCTGAGGACAACGTGCGGGTGGCGAGAATAATGCTCGAGCTGGCGGACATCCAGATAGTGCAGTCCGACGTGGGGGACACCTGCTCGAGGAAGGTGCTCCTTGACGTGAAGTCCGGCAGGGCATATCTAAAGAAGACCAGGAACAGAAAGATCATTGACGTTATTACTGACAAGGAGATCGAATTCGCCAAAAGGAATCTGGTGCAGAATACTGTTTAACATTGATATGAATCGGCACCAGAGCCCTGTCTTCCGGGGCGTAAGGATTTTTTTTGACAAGACGAGGACCCTTGATAAAGGGTACATAAAATTGAAACCAAAGTACGTACCCAAAAGGGAACCTCTTGTTTAATTAATAGAGGTTCCCTGAAATTCACACAATAAAGGCACTGGCCCATGAATCGAAAGAAGGTTCTTATTGTAGAAGACTCCGCGGTCATGAGGAAGTTCCTCACCGAGGCCCTGTCAAAGTCACGGACCATCGAGGTGGTCGCTTCGGCCATGGATCCCTATATCGCGGTCGACAAGATACGGAAGTACCAGCCCGACGTCCTTACCCTGGACATCGAGATGCCCAGGATGGACGGGCTCACCTTTCTCTCTAAGCTGATGATAGCGAACCCGTTGCCGGTCATCATGGTAAGCGCCGTCACGGAAAACGGGGCCCGGGAGACCATGAAGGCCCTGGAGCTCGGGGCCGTTGATTTCATATCCAAGCCGAAAGACGACAGTGATGAGACATGGAAGGCCTTCTCGACCGATCTGGTGGAAAAGATTAACGCCATCAACATCGAGAAGGTGACCGCCAAGGTCAAGCGGAAGGCCCAGGCCACCGGGGGCGGCGTAAAGATAGAAGAGAAATTTTCCGCCGACGTGATCATTCCGAAGAAGACCCCCCAGGCGTCTAAAGAGCGCACCGGCACGGTCATCGCCATCGGGGCCTCCACCGGCGGGACCGAGGTCATCGCACAGATCCTGGAGGTCCTCGGCGAGGACACCCCGGGCATCGTGGTGACCCAGCACATGCCGGAGAAATTCACCGAGGCCTTCGCCAACCGTATCGACAAGGTCTCGCGGCTCCATGTGAAAGAGGCGGAGCAGGGGGACCGGCTCTACAAGGGGGTGGCCCTGATCGCCCCGGGGAACCGCCACATGCTGGTGCAGGAAGACCGGCACGGCTTCTGGGTCGAAATCAACGACGGCCCCCCGGTGAACCGGCACCGGCCGTCGGTTGACGTTTTATTCAGGTCGGCGGCCCAGGCCGTTGGGAACAACGCCATAGGGATAATCCTTACCGGCATGGGGGCCGACGGCGCGGACGGCCTCCTGGAGATGAAGCAGTCAGGGGCGGTCACCCTGGCCCAGGACGAGGAATCGTGCATCGTTTTCGGCATGCCGAACGAGGCGATCAAGCGGGGGGCGGCCGACTACGTGAAGAACATTGAAGGGATAATACAGTTTATCCAGCAGTTGAAAAAGCAGAAGACCGCGTAAAAACTACGGCCGTGCAATTAATTTCGTGAGCGGAAAAAAAATTCTCATAGTTGAAGACGAGGCCCTGGTCGCCGCGTCTATCAGGAAAAAACTCCTCAAGGCTGGTTACGAGGTGGCGGGGGTGGTCTCCTTCGGCGAGGAGGCAATCGAAGAGACCCGGAACCTCATGCCCGACCTGGTCCTCATGGACATCAAGCTCAAGGGCGACATGGACGGGGTCGAGGCGGCCGACCAAATACGTGATTCATTCGACATACCGGTCATCTACCTCACCGCCTTTTCCAACGACGAGATACTCCAGCGGGCCATGTACACCAACCCCTTCGGGTATATCGTCAAGCCCTTCAACGAGAGGGAACTCCACGGCAATATCGAGATCGCCCTCACAAAGCACCGCATGGAGAAGCAGATCCGGGCGAGCGAGGAGAAGTTCCGGCTCCTTTCGGAAAAGAGCAACGACATCGTGTTCCAGGTTGACAAAAACAGCGTCATCACCTACTGCTCGCCGTCCATTATGAAGATTCTCGGCTACACACCGAACGAGGTCACCGGCATCGACATCAGGGAACTGATGAAGCCCTTCGAGAATTCGGTTAACGTTTATGAGATAATTCTGAAAGAGGGCGGGCAGAAGATCGTCGAGGTGCCGATGCTGACCCGGGACAGGCAGAAGAAGATTCTCGAGATTAACTACTCTGCCGTCATGGACGGGGATAAGTTCGTCGTCTTCCAGGGTATCGGGCGGGACATCACTGCCAGGAAACACCTGGAGTCCCAGAAGAACCTGGCCTTCGAGATACTCAATAACCTCAACATGGGGGACGAGGAGCGGGACACCATCAGGGAGATTGTCCAGCTGATAAAGGGATTTACCGGCCTGGAGGCCATAGGGGTCAGGCTCCTGGCTGATTACGACTTTCCCTATTACCACGCCAACGGCTTCAGCGACGAATTCCTGGCAGGGGAGAACAGCCTCTGCACCTGCGACGACGACGGGAACCTTCCCTTCAACAGCGAAGGGAAAGCCGAACTCGACTGCATCTGCGGACTGGTAATATCCGGCGAGGCCGTCCCCGAACGCCCCTGTTTCACCCAGGGCGGGAGTTTCTGGACTAACAATATTGAAGAACTTATAAAAAGTGAGAAAGAGCTCCTGGAGCGCGTCAGGCCCCGCGACATATTTTTTTCGAGCGGGTACCGCTCCATGGCCGTCATCCCCCTGAAGTCTGACGACGCCACTTTCGGGCTGCTCCAGTTAAACGACACCAGGGAAGGGGTCATTTCCCGGGAGATGGTTGAGTTCTTTGAGGGGATAGGGGCCAGCATCGGCATCGCCCTGGCGAGGAAAATAGCCCGTGACGATCAGAAGAAGTCCCTCCAGGAACGGGAGCGTGTTCTCAAAAAGGAAAAACGCCTTCTCATGCGTGAAAAGAAACTCCAGAAGGACATCATGGACGCCATCGAGCGGGAGCGGGAGAGGATAGGGCAGGACCTGCATGACGGCCTCGGCCAGAACCTGACGGCCATCGCCTTTCTCCTGGAGGTGATGCACCAGAAACTCGAGGAAGAGATGCCTGAGCTGGCCGGCGGCATAGAGGAGATGGACCAGCTGGTGAACAAGTCCATAGTGCAGACGAAGATGATCTCGAGGCTCCTCTCGCCCTCGGACCTCAACCGGGACGGCCTGATCAACGCCCTGGAAAATATGGCGTCTAACGTTTCCCGGCTTTTTAACGTGACCTGCAGGGTCAGACGCAACGGTGATTTCCCGGCGTTCGACGAGAAGACCACCGAGAACCTCTTTTACATTATTTCCGAGGCCATCAACAACGCCATCAAGCACGGCGGGTCGAAGAACATCGACATCTGCATCAGTACCGAGCTTGACAGGATATCGGTAACGGTCGAAGACGACGGCGCCGGCATGAAGAAGGTAGCGGAACGGAACGGCGGCATGGGCCTCAGGAACATGAAGCACCGGGCCGAATTAATCAACGCAAACATCGAAACCGGCAACCGGCCGGAGAATGGGTTCATGGTCAGGGTTATCATCCCCTCTGTCATGCATTAATAAAGGGTACCTCTAACAATTTTATTTCGCCTTGAATAATCAAGGCGAAATAAAATTTAAACCAAAATACGTACCCTAAGGGGAACCTCTTGTTTAATTAATAGAGGTTCCCTGTAGTATTTGCGTTGACAGGAGGGAAATAAATGGGTACAATAAGTTCGGACAGTGTTATGGCAGAGAAGATTAATCAGAAGAAGATATTGCTCGTCGACGATCACCCGATCGTCAGGCAGGGAATACGGCAGATTATTGAGCGTGACAAAGAGTTCAGAGTGATTTCCGAGGCCTCGACCGCGAACGAGGCTGTCAAACTCCTGAGCGAAGAGAAACCTGACATGGCAATCATCGACATAACCCTGTCCGGGAGCGTCAGCGGCATTGACCTCGTCAAATCGATAAAAGACCGCTACCCGGAGATCCTCACCCTGGTGCTCTCCATGCACGACGAAACGATTTTCGCCGAGCGGGCCATCCGATCCGGGGCCCGGGGCTACCTCATGAAAGAGGTGGCCCCGAAGAACATCATAGAGGCCATGAACAAGATATTCGACGGGGGCATCTACCTGAGCGAGCGGACATCGGAGAAGCTGATAGACAAGCTGGTCCACGGCTCCGCAGAGGGTATCACCTCTTCCATTGAACAGCTCAGCGACCGGGAGTTCGAGGTCTTTCAGCTCATGGGGAACGGCTTCAGCACCAAGGAGATCGCCGCGAAGCTGAGCCTGAGCATTTTCACCGTTGAGAGCCACAAGCGCAACATTAAAGAGAAACTCAAATTGAAAGATTCGGCCGAGGTGCTGAAGCACGCCATCCAGTGGGTGATCATGAGCAACAGGTGAGGATTTATGTAATTTCCGGCAGTTTCCCCGGTGTTTTCTGGTCTGGTATTCCCCATAATATCGTTAAACATTGGATATCTGCAGTTCGCGGGCTTTTAAGTTAATATCATTCTATTCTGTTGTTAATGTTGACAGTCGTTTTTTTCATTCACACTTCTCCTTGTTGGGTATATACGCTATACGAATGAACTGCAGAATGATTAAAAAAAATGTTTCTACTCAGCTATTGCTGAATAAATGTACATTTTTTATAAAGATTGGCTATATACTTCCCCCGCCGCCTTCGGCGGCGGGGGAAGTATATTA
>CAZEPS010000196.1:6642-8084 GCA_964514165.1 uncultured Leptospirales bacterium | reverse complement strand
TCCCATGGCATCTGGTGTAGACATGGTGAGTGCATCCCTGGGCGATTTTTCGTTTCGGTCGAGGCATGGTTTCCTCCGTAAGTGTTTACTATTAATACGATTGGGAGGGAGAAATTTTTCGAAAAAAATTGAGGGTCAGAGCTTATTTTTAGAAAATTGTTGAAAAATAAGGGGTCAGAGCCTTTTTTTAGATTGTCGAAAAATGGGGGGCAGAGCCTTTTTTGAGCCTTTTTTTTCTTTTTCCAGCATTCCCGAATGAGTATATTTTTCATAAAATCTAATTGACATTTTATTATGTCTCATTTAATTTCACGAAAATTTAACAAAATACAAACCGATAATAGACATAAATCTCAGGAAGGAAAAGTTAATGAAGCCGGAAGAAAAGATTATCTCCATGTGCCTTTTCGGGCTTATCTGCAGGGAATCCAAAACCGAGCAGGACCGGTGCCTTGAAGTGATCCAGGCGAAGTTCGGTTCCAGGATAGCTTCCCTGGTCGAAGGGTACATCAGGAAATAGCGGAACAGAACTAAAAAATAATATCCTCCTTTTCTTTCTCCTTCTCCTCTTTATATTTCCGGAAATATACCAGGGACTCGTAGCTCTTCCCCATCATGTCGTATATCGCCCCAATGTTGTAGAGGGCCTCTATGAGGGTAGACTCATGCCGGTAGGCCTCCCTGAACGAGTGGAGGGCGTACACATATTCCCTCGAAAGCAGGTAGGCCATGCCGAGGTAGAAGTGTCCCCGGGCGAAATCCCGTTCAAGTGTTACGGACTGCCTGAGGTGGCGTATGGCGTCATCGAGCCTCTCCTCCTTGTACAGGTAGGCCCTGCCGAGGCCGTAATGGGCCAGGCTGTAGTACGGGCTCACTGACACCGTTTTCTGGAATACCTCGATGGCCTCGTCGATGCGCCCTTCCCTGGCGAGGGAAACCCCCTTCTGATAGAGTTCAGAAGAATTTTCCCTGGAACGGAGGGAACCGGGCATCATGAGGGCAGGGATAATAAGGAGTAACCAGTACCGCTTCACGGAGAAATCCTTCCTATTCGGCCCCGGGCACCATCTTCCTGAGGTTGTCAAAAAGGAAATTGTCTATTCCCCTGCTGAAAAGGACGTAGATGATAACGACTATCCAGAGCACCAGGGTCAGGATGCAGAGAAACTTCAGGAGCCGCTCCGCCCCGATTTCATCCGACTTGTAGAATATTACGATGAGGCTGATAGGCCATATGATGAGGAGGCTGGCGAAAACCAGGGCGAGAAGCTCCTTGAGAAAGTTGACCAGGAACACGTACCATCCCGACATGAAGCTGTTGTACCCGCTCACTATCTGGTCGTAGAAGAACCATGCGTACAGGGCGAGGATGACCGTTGCCACGATCCTCCAGAAGATCTCTATCCGCGGGCGGAACCAGAGCATGATGATGCCGATGCCCC
>CAZEPS010000196.1:571-6632 GCA_964514165.1 uncultured Leptospirales bacterium | reverse complement strand
AGATGAACTGCGATTTTATAAGGAGATAATCATTCATACATAGACCTTAATCCGCACACTACAAAGGCGTTACCGGTATGGCAATACATTTTTTTACCGATAACAATCGGTGTTTATCATGGCCCGGTATCACGGTTTTTCTTCTTTATATATTATTTCGGGTAATTCGAGGTTTTTTTCCATTATTTTCCATATGGTTCAGGTTTTCAAAAGCGTCGTAGTATCGGCAAGCGTGTTGAAATCGGGAATTTTGCTGTTGACACCTGGATCCCACCCCTTTTATAACCAGAATGTTACTGTAAACACCGATAACAATCGGTTATTACCCCGGTAAATTTTGAAACTGTCAGGCCCTGGAAAGTTCAAATAAGTAATTCAACAAAAATTCGCCACCTGGAATGACCCATGAACCGAAAAACCGATAACAATACCAGAAAACCGGGAACCAGCGTTCTTTTTCTTGTCATATTCACCCTTTCCCTGTTTTTTTTCGCCGGATGCTCAGATTATGAAAACCCGAACGAAGAGAAAGAGGCAGCCCTGCTCGCGGCAGCCGTGATAGCTGAAATCTGGGACGTCATCGACCCGGATGTCGCCTATCCGGGATTTACCTACAACGGCCTCTCTCCGGCATGCTCGTCGTGCCCCCCGGTGCGCGGCAGGATATACGATCCGAATTTCTACTTCTTCTACAAAGAGGGAACGGTAAACAGGCTCCTCCTCTTTTTCGAGGGAGGGGGGATGTGCTGGGACATCACCAACTGCGTGTACAACCATACCTATTCAGAAGAGGTTTCCTTTGACAGGCTCATGCTCGGTTTCCTGAGCACCGGTTTCAGCGGGGTACAGTTCGAAAATTATACAATTGGTGGAATCCTCGACGCCACGGACGAGCGGAACCCCTTCAAAGACTGGCACATGGTCTACATCCCCTACTGCACCGGGGACCTCGGTATCGGCCAGAAAGACAACGTGTACGTCGATGACTACGGCGGCGGGCCCAGCGTCACCATCCGGCACCGGGGCGCGGTGAACGTCCAGGCGGTGCTCCGGTGGCTCTCGGACAACCTTCCCTCGCCTGACGAGGTCTTTGTCACCGGTGCCAGCGCCGGGAGCATGAGCTCCTTCTTTAACCTTCCCTTCATACGGGAATTATATGATACGGCAGATATGACCTGGTACGGGGACTCGGCAGTCGGTGTTCTTGGTGAAGACGATGACAACAAAGACGCATTGGATTTCGCTGTTGAGAACTGGGGTGCGTTGCCTCCTGATGTTGTACCCGCTTTTTCGGGTTTTGATATTAATGATTTTACTGTCAGACAATTATACTACGAAATAATTGACGAATATAATACAGTCAACTTCGCAACTTACACAACAGATAAAGACGCGACCCAGGCCTGGTTCTACAATATCCAGAAGGATTCCAACATCGACAATCCTGACAGCTGGGGCCTGGAATCAGAGGCGATGCCCTCCCAGGCGATTCTAAGCGAGTGGAACGGATTAATGGAGACTCTTCTCGGAAATATTTACTCAGACTCGTCTGCAAACTACCGGTATTATATCGGAACCGGCACCGACCACACCATGATCTACAGCGACAAGTTCTACCTGGAGGACACCGGGGGACAGTCCTTTCTGACCTGATCGAAAATGTCAGGGACGGGGGCTTATTGCCTGATAACAAACCGTAAAAACAGGCATCCGGCAGATGAAAACACCGATAACTATGGACAGATCAGTGATCAGGAGGCTTTGACCCTGAATTCAATGAAGAATCAATCGGCTCTGACCCTGAATTCAGTGAAGAACCAATCGGCTCTGACCCTGATTCGCTGTAAATCAGCCGGCTCTGACCCTTTTTCAGTGAAAGTACCGATAACAATCGCTGTTTTTCTAATTTTGTTCCTGTATAATCCTGTCTATGGCGACAGCATACCCACAGTAATTATCCGGAAGGATCTGAACCTGTCAGCCGGCGAAATTATCCCCCTGATCCCGGAGAATTTCATTGCCGGGGAGGAACAGATCCGCATTGTTATCTACGTCTTCACCCGGGGCACGGAACAGTACTCCTATTCGTCAGGAGGGGAACTTCAGATTACCCAGACCGGCGGCCTCCTCGAGGCCCTGGTGACACGAATCCGCGAAAACAGGATAGAAAAGGCCGTGTTCGTCACCGCTCGGGGTGACACGAAAGAAGAGATTCTCGCAGACTTCGGAAACAAGGTGCGGGATGTTCTTTCTCGATTCTGAAGGGCCGGGGCGCGGCCGGACGGCCGCGCCCCCCCGCAGCTGCTAAATGTTTTCCCGCGGCTCCCGCTCCTCGCCGCTGGCAAGCTTCAGGTTATACCAGTCGAGATTCCTCGTGATGAACATCACCAGGGCCAGTATGACAAAGAGCCCGGTTGCCCCGAAGAGGAGGGCGTAATCTTCGAGATGGAGAAGAATGTACAGGAACCCGTACAGTGCGGTTAAGATCCCCCCCATGAGCCATGCCCGTAATCGCTCACCGAGAAAGGTCGCGCTGTAAAAGGTGATGAGCCCCACGGTTGCCAGGGCCGCTGACCCGTATGAAATAGCGAAATGAAGATGCTCCGACAGGGACAAAAGGAGCATGTAAAAGAGCACCAGGGCGAACCCGACCAGGAGATACTGCATCGGGTGGATGCGAAGCGGGTTCATGGTCTCGAATATGAAAAAGGTCAGGAAGGTGAGCACGATAAAAAGGATAGCGTACTTGAGGCACCGGTCGGTCTTGGTGTAGATGTCCACCGGCATGAACAGGTTCACACCGAAGGCCGTTGCCGCCGCGTAGGAGAGGGTGCCGGAGGTCTCGATGAAATCGCTCAGGGCGAGGTCCCATTCGGCGGTAAAACCGTCGCCGGCGATCTTCCTTTTCGTGGGGAGAAAATCCCCGGTGAAACTCGGGTCGTTCCAGTTCGACGTCATGGAAATGAGGGTCTTTTTCGCCACCGGCGAAAAGTGGAGCAGGTCCATCCCCTGGATGCGCAGCTTCATGGCCATGCGGCTGCCGTTCGGAATCTCCCGGCCGTTCCCCGGAAGGTTCAAAGCAACTGACATAAGCCCGGTGTTTTTCGGAATCTCCCCGTACCATACGGGGACTGCCCGTTCCCCCTGGCGGATGCTTTTAATGTCAATTGAGCCGATATCTGAAATCGCCACGATGAGCTTCGTGTTCTTTCCATATAATGCGCGGCGGGAAAACCTGGCCCTGATATCGAGGTCTGCCGTGTAAAAGGGAAGCTCGAAGATGCCCTTCTTGCGAACCTCGGTCTCGATGCTCCCGTCGACCTCGAACTCTTTCGGGGCGTGAAAATTTTTTCCATCATGAATAAAGAGGCCGTAGATGATCTTCGGCCGCCCCCACACGGAACCCATGTTCTGGACGAGCTCGTCCCGCCGCTCTTTGCGCTCCTCCACCAGGGACTTCACCATCTGCACCGGTATCAGCAGTCCCAGGACAATCATGCCGGCGATGCCGGACTTCACGAGAAAGTTTTTCATTGCGTAACTCCTTTTATGACATCATCCCCCCTGCCCCCCTTCTCCCACAGGGAGAAGGGGGGGTTCTATGAAAGCATATTCATTCTATAAAGTCCCCCTATCCTCTCAGGAGAGGGGGACTGAGGGGGTGAGGTCTAATAAATTCAATTACAATATTAGTTACGCGCGGTGAAACCTTGATGAAGGGTCTGTGAAATCAGCGGGGAGCGGGGAGCCTGAGGAGGGACGTGGCCCCGGGGCCGTCATTATTGAAAACCTCAGCCGTGCCGCCGTGGAGCTCCGCCGCCTCCTTCACGAAGGAGAGGCCGAGGCCGGTCCCCTTTTCGTGGCTTCCCCGGTTCGGGAGGGAGTAGAAACGTTCGAAGACGCGGCCGACCGCGTATTCGGGAATCCCCTCGCCGTTATCCGAAACCCGAATCTCAATGAAGGCGTCTTTTCTCTCGGCGGAAATTTCGACGGCTCCCCCCTCCCCGGTGAACCGGACGGCGTTTTCTATCAGGTTCGACAGGGCGTGGCGCACCAGAAACTTCTCACCCACAACCACGTCGCCGTGAGTGAGGCAGTTATCAATGGAAATGCCTTTCTTTATAACCTGGGGGGTCAGAGCCTCCAGAATTTCTTCGGACAGGGGCAGGAGATCTATCTCCTCCGGGTTCTCCGGCTCCTGCCGGTTCTCGATGACCGAGAGCTGCACAAGTTTCCGGATGATAGAGTCAATCCGCTTCGACTCGGTAAGGATGTTCCGGTGGAACTTGGCTTTCTGATCGTCGGGCATCTCCTCCAGGAGGAGTTCAGCCGACCCGCGAATCGAAGTGAGGGGGCTCTTCAGCTCATGGGTCAGGGTCTGGATGTAACGCTCGATGAATTTCTTTCCCTCGAGCTCGTCACGCATCTCCTGGAATGCCTCTCCCAGGGTGCGAATCTCCGACGAGCCGAGCCGCGGCATGGGGGCGTGCTTCCGTGCCTTGAGGTTCTTCACGTAGTCGGTAAGCCGGGAGAGGGGCCTGCTTATCCAGAAGGACATCACCAGGCTCAGAAGGATAAACACCAGGCACGCGATAATCCCGGCGATGATGATACGCTTCTTCAAGAGGTCCATGAAGGGGGTCACGCTGTCCTGGGGTTTAATGACCGTCACCACCCCGATGATCTCCCCTCCCCTGCCGCGGATCGGGGCGGCAACGTAGAGATGGCTTGACGCCGGGTCGTCCTCGTCAACCCGGGTCGACCGGGCCCCGTATCTGCCCTTCAGGGTCAGGTACACGTCGTTCCACTTGGAGAAGTTTTCCCCCACACTCCCGGGCCCCCGGGAATCGTAGAGCACCTCCCCCCGCCGGTCTGTTACGTACACATCGAGGTCAACGTGACGCTTCACGATACCGTAGATTTCTGACGAGAGCCGCCTTTCGGACAGGGACGGGTAGAGGTCCTTCACTGACCTGAGATTGACGGTGCTGCCGTTCACGTCGTTCTCGATGACCGCGGCAAGCAGATGGGCCGTGTCGTTGAGGGTCTCCTCCACCGCCTCCAGGTACCGGGGGCGCATCTCGTTGATGATCATGTCCGACATGTAGTAGAAGCCGAAGACGTAGATGAGGAGGAGGCCGATAAGAATGCGGGTCTTTATCTTCACAGGTCGTCCTTCAGGGAGTAGCCGACACCCCGGTGGGTGGCTATGGGGTCGCAGTCAGGGGTCAGAGCCCTGAGCTTGGCGCGGATGGTCTTGATGTGGGCGTCCACGGTGCGTTCGAAGCTCTCCTCCGGCTCTTCCCAGATGAGGTCCATGATACGCTCCCGGGTGAACACCCATCCCGGGTTACGCATGAAAAGGTGAAGGATCTCGTATTCGTACCGGGTCAGGTCGAGTTTTTTCCCGTGGTAGCGGATTATCCGCCTGTTTTCGTCTATATGGAACCGATTGTTATCGGTGTTTTCGCAGGAATGTTCCGATTTATAGCGCCTCAGCACCGCCTTGACCCGGGCGGTGAGTTCCCTCGGGCTGAAAGGCTTCATGATGTAGTCATCGGCCCCGAGTTCCAGGCCCACGACCCGGTCGATCTCTTCCGTCCGGGCCGTGAGAAAGAGGACCGGAATGTCCCTCTCGTTCCGTATCTCTTTCAGGAGGTCAAATCCGGATGTGTCCGGAAGGCCGATATCCAGAATAACCAGGTGCACATCCCCCTTCGCGAGCTCTTTCAGACCCTCAGCTCCGGTGGCGACCCACACGGTTTCGAAGCCCTCTGTCTCAAGGGGGTAGGAGATGGTGTCCACAATTGCCGGCTCGTCTTCGATGATGAGGATCGTCTGCTTTCTGGTCACCGGGGCCTCAATTTTCAGGGATTTCGACCGATTGTTATCGGTGTTTCCATACTCTAGCCTGTTAATCAGCAGTGTCAAGTTCTTACCCTCCTTGCCGGTTCCCGAAAAAAAAGGGGAGGATGGGAGGGAATCTGCCCCTCCCATCGTTAAACTGGGGAAAATATCGGTAACGTACCGATTGTTATCGGTATTAATGGTAAAAAACAGG
>CAZEPS010000196.1:0-561 GCA_964514165.1 uncultured Leptospirales bacterium | reverse complement strand
GGATGAAATGATTGTGAAGTGCGGGTGAAGCCGATTCTTATCGGTGTTTTTTTGCTTCCAGCATCCCGGCGACCTTAATCGCCTCCTTCATGCTGGCGTGGGAGGCCCTGCCGGTGCCGGCGATGTCAAAGGCGGTGCCGTGGTCCACGGAGGTGCGGGTGATGGAGAGGTTCAGGGTCACGTTCACCCCATGGTCAAAGGCGACCATCTTGAATGGGATGAGCCCCTGGTCGTGATAGTGGACCACCACCAGGCTGAAATGCCGCCACTTCTCCGGCATGAACAGGGTATCGGCGGCGAATGGCCCCTCCACGGGGATTCCCCGCTCCCGGGCCTCCTCAACCGCCGGTGTGGTCACCATATCATCGAAATCAGATATGGCCCCGCCGTCCCCGCAGTGGGGATCAAGGCCGGTGACACCGATTCTTATCGGTGTTTTTCTTTCAGCATCAATAGATTTAATCGATTCGTACCCCACGGTGAATACCTTGCGAAGGCGCTCCCTGTCGATATATTCCCGGATTCGTTCCAGGGGGATATGGGTCGTGGCAAGGAGCACCC
>CAZEPS010000195.1:0-8172 GCA_964514165.1 uncultured Leptospirales bacterium | reverse complement strand
AAGAGGCGGGTATGTCCCCCCAGAGGAGGTTCCGGGTTTCGGGATTTGTCACCAGGCCATGTGCATAGCTGAACAACACCAGGAAACCACCGATAAGAATCACTGCCAGTAATATTTTTTTCTTTCCGGATAGACTCATATATTCGACCTCAAACTAACAATTGGAATCAGTATGTTGCACAAGAACTATTGTTACAACCATTTTATTCTTAAAACACGTTATTTTAAGGTTACAGAGCGGATTTCCCCCCGTTCAGAAAGCATATATATCCCTGTTCAAGGGATATATATGCCAAATAAAAATTTCCTGCGATTGTACTTTTGCTTGACATATATTAAGCGTATACTACATTAGTATCATAGACACATAGATTTTTGGTGCTGCAAATTTATAAAAGAGTAACCCCGATTTTATCCTCGAAAAAAATAACCAAGGCATAAACCGGCGTACCTTTAAATAATTCAGTATCCCAGTAAAATCGCCGTGTCACAATTACTTAACAGGAGTTTTGCCATGGAACAGGGCACCGTAAAATGGTTCAACGTCACAAAGGGATACGGTTTTATCCAGCGGGAACAGGGTGGTGACATCTTCGTACACCATTCAGGAATCGACAGTGAAGGCTTCAGATCCCTTAATGAAGGCGACAAGGTTGAATTTCAAATTGAAGAGACAGACAAAGGACCCCGCGCAGTATCAGTGAAAGTCATATAAATTACATTGATAACAGTAGTGGCCTGAAACCCCGGATAATCCTTTCCGGGGTTTTTAATATACGCAATCGATTTTTTTCCGAAAAATCCCGTATACGTTGTTTCATTTCATCTTTGCCATGACAGAAACGGGTAACATCTTCAGCAGTCCCCGGAGGAATATCCACGGGAACAGGGGTACCGGCGAGCGTCTGACCCGTTTTTCTATGAGCCGAGCGATTATGCGTGAACCCTTCTCAAGGCTTATGAGGAAGGGCCTGAACTTCAGCATGTCATTCAAAGGCGTGTCTATATAGCCCGGGCTCAGGAGGGTGAAGGTAATGCCCGATTTAAGGAGTTCAGCCCGGGCCGACTCCACGTATATGTCGATAGCCGCCTTGGAGGCGTTGTAAGAGGCGTTGTACGGCATGCCCTTCACCGCCGCAATTGATGAGGTCACCGCTATATGGCCCTTCCCCTTCTCCTTTAAGATCTCTACCGCCGCGTCGACGGTGGCCATGTTCCCGAGAAGGTTCGTCTCGATGACCTGCCGGTGCTTGTCGAAATTTCCTTTTCCGACCAGTCCCCCCTGCCCAATGCCGGCGTTGGCGAACACGATATCCAGGTCGAGTTCCCGGTGCAGTTCATGGACCACCTCCCGCACCCGGCTGTAATTGGTGACGTCAAGCTGTCGCACCTCCACCCGAATGTCAGGGTGCTTTGAGAGGATCTCCCGCCTTATCTCCTCCAGTACCTCGTCCCTGCGCGAAACTAGGCCCAGGTTATACCCCCTCTCCGCGAAACGGAACGCGACCGCGCGCCCGATTCCGCTTGATGCCCCGGTGATGAGTATTGATTTTGCCATTGATTTCTCCTTTCTTCCGGTTCTTCCTGTTATTGTGTATTAATATGGTAAAAGTAATTCAGTGTCAAAGAATAATTTATCACCGCGCCCCCTCATTCTATTTCTCCCAGGAACAATTTTACTGTTGAAAAAAAATCCCTCTATCTGTACTATTACAAAAACCGCACCATGGAGGGTACCAGATGAAAAAAAGAACACGCATTGTTATCTACACCGTCATTGTTGTCTTTGCCGCTATTATCCTTTCGGCAATGTTCTACATTTACAAGGCGATGCCGATCGGGACCGGTTACATGGCGAAATACGTCTGCTCACAGGTGTTCCTGGCAGACCGGGACCCCGACTTCATCGTGAACGAAGAGGTGAAGCCGTACCATTTCCTTTTCGCCATGGCAACTCCGAAGATAGACCGTGACAAAAAAGAGGTTACCGCGGCCACCTTCGGTCTGCTTCAGAAGAGACGGGCCATATACCGGGATTGGTTCGGGTGCACCCTCACCATAGACACGACCCGTGACGAGCTCTTCGAACAGGCGGAAGGTGCGCGCCCTGGCTTCGACAATCCCGAAAACATGGAATGGCCCCGGGGAGAGAAGGTCAGCCTGGAGGCAAATCCAGCGAAGATCGACATGAAGAAACTCGATGCGGCCCTGGAATACGCCTTTTCCGAGACCATGAACGGGGTCAAGGTGCGGACCCAGGCGGTGGTTGTCGTATATAAAGGAAGGATAATCGCCGAGCGGTACGCGGACCATATCAGGCCCCAGACACCCCTCCTCGGGTGGTCCATGTCCAAGAGCATAACCGGCGCCCTCATCGGGCTACTGGTGAAGGACGGGAAACTCGACGTGGAAAAGCCTGCCCCGATCAGGGAATGGCGCGATCCGGAAGACCCCAGGTCCGAGATAACCCTTAACAACCTCATGCGGATGAACAGCGGCCTCGAATTCGAAGAGGTCTACGGCCCCTTTGCCGACGCCACTGACATGCTCTACGGCGAAGACAACATGGCGAAATTCGCCTCATCCAAGCCCCTGGAGCATGAGCCCGGCAGGGCATGGTACTACTCCACCGGCACCACCAACATCCTGACCCGGATAGCCCGGGAATCGGTGGGGGGGAGCCTTGCCGACATCCAGAACTTCCTTCACGACCGCCTCCTGAAGCCCCTGCACATGGCGACCACCGTCATGGAGCCGGACGCCTCCGGGAACTACGTCGGTTCGAGCTACACCTTCGGCACGGCCCGGGACTGGGCCCGCCTCGGCCTCTTTTTCCTGAATAACGGCAGGTGGGAGGGGAAGCAGCTCCTTCCGGAAGGCTGGATCAATTACATGACCACCCCTACCGAGGGTTCCCACGGACAGTACGGCGCCCAGTTATGGATCAACCGGGCCGAGAAGAAGACCGAGGAGGTCCCGTACCACTACCCGGAACTGGCGAAATCGGTCTACTGGATGGGCGGGTTCAACATGCAGCGGGTGATGATGTTCCCTGAAAACGACCTGGTCCTGGTGCGGTTCGGGGTCACCCACGACCAGAAGTCCTTCGACATGGAGGGATTCGCCCTGAAGGTTCTCGAGAGCATCGGCGAAAAGTAGACAGTCCTCAACATGCCGGCAGTATCGGTAATAATCCCGGCATATAACCGCGAACACACCCTGGCCCGGGCCGTGGATTCGGTCCTGGACCAGAGCTTTCGCGACTTCGAACTCATTCTCGTTGACGACGGTTCCACGGACGGGACCACCGCCCTGGCGAAACAATACAGCGGCCGCATCAGGTACATCCGTCAGGAGAACCGGGGGGTGAGCGCGGCCCGGAACCGGGGCATCCGGGAATCCCGTTCCTCCCGGGTCGCCTTTCTCGATTCCGACGATCTCTGGCACCGGGACAAGCTCCGGGCCCAGTTTGATTATATCGAAAAAAATCCCGAAACCCGTCTCCTACAGACCGACGAGATATGGATACGCCGGGGGGTCCGGGTCAACCCGAGGGAGATCCACCGGAAAAGGTCCGGGTACATCTTCCCCGAATCCCTGGAGCTCTGCCTTATCAGCCCGTCGGCCGTGATAATGGACCGGCCCCTCTTTGACGAGTACGGCCTCTTCGACGAAAAGCTGCCGGCCTGCGAGGACTACGACCTCTGGCTGCGCGTTACCCCCGATGTGCCGGCCGGGCTCATCCCAGAATTTCACGTGACCAGGTACGGGGGCCACCCGGGCCAGCTCTCCTCCCGGTATTGGGGAATGGACAGGTTCCGGGTCTACTCGATCCTGAAGCTGCTGTCATCCCGGCACGAATTACAAAAAGAGTACCGGGCCCGCGCGAAAGAGGCCGCCCTGGAAAAGCTTTCAATCCTGATAAATGGTTCTCGAAAGAGGGGAAAGTCCGCTTACGCGGACAGTCTGGAAGAAATACGAAACAGCGTTACCGCTGAAGCGTATAGCAGTAGAGATTATCGGATCCTCTTAGAAAAACAGTATCGCCCTTAATCTCGGCGCTGATGAATGATTCCGGAGACCAGGTTCGGGAAAAGAGGACCTGCCCCTCGGCGGTGATCACCAGAAACCTGCCGGCGCCGTCGCTGCCGGTGTACCCGACCGCGTAGATCCCGTCCTCCTCCGATATTGAGGAATACCCGGGCCGCTTCTCGTCCATGGCCAGGAAAAACTTCACCCTCCCGGAACGGGTGAACATCTTCACCGACTTTTTTTCGAGAACAAGGGTCTCCCCCCGGCCGTTCACGTGGAGGGATGTCTTTACCCCGTGGACCTGATCGAGCTCCGCGGTATCGAATACGTTCTTTTTGATGTTGATTATCCTGATGAAGTCCTTCTCCGGGTTGCCGTAATGGACCGCACCGTACGACCCGGAATCGCTCACCGCGACACCCTTCACTATAAAACCCTCGGGCACGGCGCCGTTGTTCGTCGACCTCCCCTTCCCGTCGAGTACGTGGTAGCTCCCGTCGAGAAAGCCGAGTGCGCTCCGGTCGTTTTCGCCTGAGAAAGATATGGCGGTGCAGAGGCGCCCCACGATCTGTTTTGCACCGGTGATGTTGCCGTTGTAATCGGCGACCCGTATGACAGTGTGGTCCCCGTTCATCAGGAGGATAATCCTGCCGCCGCTCGAAAGGTACGGGTACTCACCCCCGTCTATCTTCCAGAAGCGCTCCCCCCTGATGCTGTAGAACTCAAGGGAGGTGCCGACCTTCTCGTAACGGACGAAATAGTTCCCGTCACCGCTGGTCGCGAAAAGGCCCTCGTCAATAACGGCCGAACCGGCTGTCCTGCCGTCCCGATTCAGCGCCCTTATGCCGTTTTGCGTTGTCACCAGGAAACCTGCCTTTCCAGTTTTCTTTTCCGGCACCGGCTCAATGTCCCCGATGTTATCGATGCTCCCGGTCCACCGGGGAATGAGGGCCGGCCCGGGTTTCGGCGTAAAAACAAAGGGGTTAATCAATATTCCGGCGAGCAGGGCCGGCAGGAAATACTTCATCGATCAGTCCTGAAGAAAGCTTTTCAGTTTCTGGCTTCGGGAAGGATGGCGGAGCCGCCGTATCGCCTTCTTTTCTATCTGCCGTATCCGCTCCTTCGAGAGGTGGAACTCGTCCCCGATCTGCTGCAGTGACATCGGCTCGAAACCGTTGAGGCCGAAGCGCATCCGAATAATCTGCCGCTCCGACTCGGTGAGGGTATCAAGCACGTCGTTCAGGGCCGCGTTGAGGGACTCGTCCAGGACCTTCTTGTCCGGGGAGTCAATGCGCGAATCAACGATCATGCTCAGGATGGTGGTGTCCTCGGAATCCCCGTAAGAGGAGTCGAGGGATATGTAGTCCTGGGTTATGTTTCGGAGATGGTTTATCTCCTCGTCGTCCATGTCCAGGTCTTCGGCAATCTCACTCGGGGTCGGTTCCCTCCCGAGGCGGTGCTCAAGTTTCTTGTGGACCCTTTCGATCTTCTGGATGTCCGCGGTACGATTTAAGGGGAGCCGAATCAATGAGGCTTTCTGGGATATGGCAAGGATTATCGCCTGGCGGATCCACCAGACCGCGTAAGATATGAAGTGGAACCCCCGGTCAGGATCAAACTTTTCGGCTGCCTTGATGAGGCCCATGTTCCCCTCGTTGATGAGGTCGAGGAGGGAAATGCCGCTGGTCTGGTATTTCTTGGCGATAGATACAACAAAGCGCAGGTTTGCCTTGATGAGCCTGTCCTTGGCGTCCTCGTTGCCCTCCCGTGACTGCCGGGCGAGGTAGTCCTCCTCTTCCCGGGTCAGGAGGGGAATCTTGTTGATCTGTTCCAGGTACCAGGATATGGATGAATCGGTGAAGCCGGTATCACTGCCCTTGGAGAGATCCGTGTCGGAATCTTTCTGCTCACCTCCCTCTTCATCGTTATCCGCGTCGTTGCCGGAATCATTATTCTGATCTAAATCGAGTTCTTCCGATTCGGGATCATTTTTGATGTTGTCTATTTTATCCTTTTTCGTTGCCATGATTCTTGTGATCATTGTGATTTTTTAATCTCATTAATGTAACTGTTAAGAATCGTCAAGCCTAATTCGAAGATTGGCGTGGTGGTATGATTATTATGGAATGTTGGCGCGCTTACAGGTTACAAAATATCGCTTATTTCTCCAGCTTCGGCACCTTCAGAACCTGTCCGGGATAAATCCTGTTCGGGTTCCTGATCTTATCATTGTTGGCTTTATAGATCTTCGGCCAGAGATAGGGATTGTTGTAAAACCTTTTGGCAATGTACCAGAGACAGTCGTGAAACCTGGTCCGATCCTTGACCGTGTAGAGGAAATAGTCCTTTTCACCCTCTTCTTCGGCCGTTTCAGCGGTTTCACCCTCTTCTTCGGCTTCCTTCCCGCCTTCCAGGCCCTCGTCTGTTTCCCGGGCGATGACAATCCCCTCTTTCATTGAAGCAAGACGAATCGCCTCATCGGAGGCCTCGATAGACTCACGGTATTTCATGTCCCCGTAGGAGGATTTCGCGTTTTCCAGGGACTCCCGGGCGGCGGCTATCTCGTCCTTCCGGGACTGATTAACCGGGGCCTTCTCCGCGGCTGACACCGCCTTTTCCGCCACGGTCATCCTGTCACCTGCGGTCTTCTTTATGGCGGTGATAAATGCCTCGTCAGCGTTTATCTTCGCGATTTCTATGGCGGAAAAGCCCTTTTTCAGCTCCAGGCTCCCGTATGATTCCTCGGCTATGGTGAGGTTTTCAACAGCCAGTTTATAGTTTTCCGGGGCGCTTTCCCGAGCCCCGTATTTTTCCGCGTCCTCCAGGGTCAGTTTCACCTCGACGATTGAGTCTTTGAGGATGTCCTTCTTGCCGATGGCGATGTTCCTTGCCCGTTTCGCCTCCTCGTCAGCCTTGAGGGCGTCCTGGTATGCCTGGTAGTATTCCTTGTTCTGAAAGTTATTTTCGGCCTTCTTCAGGTAGTCCTCGGCCCTGCTGAATTCGGCCTCGGCGAGGTGTTCCGCATATACCTCGTTAGCCTGCTGGATGCTGTTTTCGGCCACGGTTATGGTATCGTCAGCCAGGAGGGGGACCGATTTATCGTAGGCGATCTTCGCCCAGTTGAGGGAATTCAGCGCCTCTTCTTTCGCTTCTTTGTCGTCGTTGTCCTCGAGCTTGCCGTGGGACTCCATGAGGCTGTTCCGGGCTTTGGCGAATTCCTCACCGGCGTATTTTTCCGCCATCACGGACTTGGCCCGCTGAATCGCCTTTCGCGCTTCGAGCATCTCTTTTATAGGAACCTTCTTGCGGCACCCGAGGGACGATACGGCAATGAGACAGATAACAACGGATATGATTCTGGTATAATTGGTTTTCATCTTCTTCTCTTTTATATGTAAATTTTTTGACGGGATAAGAGCTTAGAAAAAAAGGAATCAGTTCCCGAAGGAGCTGATTGCCTCCTGCTCTGATTCAAAAATTTCAAAAAAGGAGGTCAGTTTTGTCAGTTCGAATACTTTTCGTACCGAGGCGAATACGTTGATGATTTTAAGCCCCCCCTGGTATTTTTTCAGGTTGGACAGGCTTGAGATAAGGGCGCCAATTCCGGATGAGTCGATATACGATACCTTCTCGAGATTTATAATTACATTATACTTTTTTTCTTCAATGAGTTTATTAATGATGTCTTTTATTTCCGGCGCATTATAGAGATCGATTTCTCCCGCTATATCCAGAATAACAACGTCACCATTTGACCTTGTATTAATATCCATCTCGTACTCTTCCTCCTGCGTGGCAATAGGCCATTACCGTTTCAACATCGTAACGTCGCGCATATTTAATGTCAAGATATTAATAGAATAAAATAACCGTGGTGAATGATTTTTATATTCTCTTTACCGCAGAATACCACTATTTGAGAATTTTAATCTCCCCGTAAACATTTTCCCAGTGGCGGTACTCCCGGGTAAAACCCTTATTTTTGATGCTATCACGAATCCTGTCCATGAACCGTTTCATGAAAGAGAGATTGTGATAGGTATTGTAGATGAGGGATGAAATTTCACCCATGCGGAATATGTGGCGAAGATAGGCGCAGAGACGCAGCCAGAGAAAATTCGTCAATGCTCAGGGCGGAGT
>CAZEPS010000194.1:0-8197 GCA_964514165.1 uncultured Leptospirales bacterium | reverse complement strand
AAGTCCTCCTTATATAGTTAGTACATGGTTATAAAAATCAGGCGAAAATTACAAACATAATATTTAGGGGGCTTCTAAAAAACGGTTTTATCATTGATTTTTTTTGATAAAATCATTTTAAACCAAATTATATACTCATGAGGGGAATTTTTTAGTATTTTATTCAGAGATTTCATTAACACTTTACCATTTAATTTCCAAGTTAAGGATAGAGAACAGAAATTTAACAAAATCTTTATAATTAAATTATTCAAAATTAAATTTTATCTTTGTTTAATGGCAGATTAAATTTGATTTGAGTGGATATCGAAATGGGGAATGTAAAAGTCGAATCAAAAAACTTAACCTTCTATTATGGTGATTTTGCCGCGATAAAAAACATCACTATCACAGTAGAAGAAAATACCGTGCTCGCATTGATTGGTCCCTCAGGCTGCGGAAAGTCAACCTACCTTCGCTGTATAAACCGAATGAATGACATTATACCGGGTACCAGGGTTGAAGGGGACATTATTCTTGATGAAGAGTCAATTTATGCGCCAAAGTATGACGTTACGTCATTGCGACGGCGGGTGGGGATGGTTTTTCAAAAATCGAATCCCTTTCCGAAGACTATTTTTGATAATATAGCTTATGGTTTGAAAATCAACGGCATCAGAGACAAATATGAAGTTGAACGTATAGTTGAGGAGTCGCTAAAGGGGACTGCCCTGTGGGACGAGGTTAAAGACCGCCTGAACGAATCAGCCATCGGATTGTCCGGGGGCCAGCAGCAGCGCCTTTGCATAGCACGGACAATCGCGATAAAACCTGAGGTAATACTCATGGATGAACCGGCTTCCGCGCTGGATCCGATATCAACCCAAAAAATTGAGGAACTTATCCATGAACTGAAATCAAAGTTTACCATAATTATTGTAACCCATAACATGCAGCAGGCTGCCAGGGTCAGCGATTACACCGCTTTTTTCTACATGGGTGATTTGATTGAGATAGCAAAGACAGAGAAAATTTTCACCAAGCCAGATCTGCAAATGACCGAGAATTATATTACCGGAAAATTCGGTTAAGAACTGCCGGGAAGCTGAAGGAGGAATTATGACTCTTTTTATTGAGCAGGAACTGGAAGACATAAAGTCAAAAATATTTGAAATGGCGGATCTGTCCATCGAGGCCATATCAAGGTCGATTGAATCCCTGAAGAATATTGATATTAAGATGGCGGAGAATATCATTAAAAATGATGACGCCCTTGACAGACTTGAAATAGAAATTGATGACAAATGCATCAAGGTTCTGGTGACCCAGCAGCCGGCCGCGATTCACTTGAGGCTGCTGCTTACCCTCCTGAAAATAAACACGGATCTGGAGCGTATTGGAGATCTCGCGACAAATATCGCCAAGGAAACCATAAAATTAAACGGGAAACAGCTCATCAAACCCCTCGTTGACATCCCCAGGATGGGTGCCATCTGCATTGATATGTTAAAACTGGCCCTCCAGGCTATTACTGAAAAGAGCGTTGAAAAGGCTGAAGAAGTATTACGCATGGATGAGGATGTTGATGAATTGAATATCCAGGTTTACCGGGAACTTTTTTCGTTCATGGCTGAGAATCCCCGCAAGATTTCCCATTCCCTTGGCCTCATAATGGTTTCCAAGGCCCTGGAAAGAATCGGGGACCACACGACGAATATCGCCGAAAGGGCCATATATTACATAGAGGGTGTTGACATACGACACGAAGAATCTTAATCCTTCTGGATAGTAAGATGAAAAAAAAGATTTTTGTAATTGATGATGAAAAGGACATACAGGAGATTCTCAAGGTCAATCTTGAGAACGAGGGATACGAGATACATGCCTTTTCATCGGCAGAGGACGCCGCTAAAGTCCTTGAAAAAGATGTTATTCCCGATCTGATTATACTCGATATCATGATGAAGGGTATGGATGGATACGAGTTTTGCAAGCATCTTCGCTCATCGAGCAGGTACAGGTTTATCCCCATTATCTTTCTTTCGGCAAAAACCGAAGAATTTGACAAGGTGCTCGGCCTCGAGCTCGGAGGTGATGACTATATCACAAAACCCTTCAGCATTAAAGAAGTCAAATCGAGGATAAAGGCCCTCCTGAGAAGAATGAATCAGACAGTAGAAAAAGAAGAATCCCTTGAAAAAATTGTAGTAAAGGGTATAGAGCTCTACCCTGAACATTACACCTTAAAGGTTGACGGACAGGATATTGATCTTACCAAAACCGAATTCAACATACTCCATCTTTTCTTGAGCAATCCGGGAAAAATATTCAGCAGGGACAATATTATTGACAGTATCCGCGGCCATGATGTGTACGTGGTTGACCGGACAATAGATGTTCACATAATGAATCTCAGAAAGAAGCTCGGAAAATACAAGCAGGCGATTAAAACCTTTTCTGGTGTCGGTTACGGATTCAAGGAATAGTTTTCTGCGATGCTTAAGAAGATCAGCAACAAGATAATCATATCTTATACTGTCTTCATCCTCTTTCTACTTCTTTTCCTTACATTTTTTTTAAACAGCCTCATAAGTGAAACACATACCAGCATATTAAAACGGGAGATGAAAGACAAATTAGACTTCATTTCGCTTGTTCTTGATGACTATTCGCTTTCTGCTAACGATGGAAATGAAGTAAAATCATTTATAGAGAGAATCTCCTCTGTTGACAATATACAATTAAGCATTCTGAATCTGGAAGGTGACGTGATCGCAGATTCTAACGATGGCGGTAACCTGACGGGCAACATGCGTTACGCAGAGGATTTCGACAGGGCACTGACTTCAACCTATGGATACGCTGTTGTCTACAACAGTGTGCTGGAAAGCGACGTACTCCACTACTCAAAAAAATCAGACGATACTGTCTTGCGGCTTTCAAAATCACTTTCCGAAATCAATCCGAGTCTCAGGAAACTAAAGAGCGCGCTTTATATAATTGGTTTGTCCGTCATAGGGGCCTCGATACTTGTTATTATTATACTCTCTCAGCGAATAACGGGACCGATAAAGGAAACGCTGAATTTTGCAAAGCAGATTTCAGATGGAAAATTTTCAAAGAGGATACTAAATTACAGTGAGGATGAAATCGGAGAGGTCCAGCGGGCCCTGAACCGGATGGCTGATATTCTTGTTGAGAAAATCAACAGCCTGATCTTCGAACAGAACAAACTCCAGATAACCCTCGAGAGTATTGCAGACGGTATCGCGGTCATTGACAATAACAAGAAAATTCTGATTGGGAACCGGGCCTTTAACACGATTTTTGATTATGATGTACAGACGACAAGCAAACTCTTTTTTGAAGTGATTCGGAGCAGAAAACTTAATTCAAAGATTGAAAAGGCGCTGCAGAGCGGTGAAGATATCAGGTATGAAGACAAATTCATCAATGGCAAGTATTATTTGATTAACATAAACCCGATTAAGGAAGAGAAATCCCTCCAGGGGATACTGCTCGTTATGCATGACATCACAGAGAAGAAAAAAATTGAACAGATGAAAACCGATCTGGTGGGGAACATGTCCCATGAATTGAAAACACCTATAACTATCATGAAGGGTTATCTTGAAACGATCCATGAAAACATCGAAAACCATGATACGACAAGGGATTATATTAAAAAAGCCCTGGACAGCGCGAACAGGCAGAATTCAATTATTAATGATATCCTAAAACTGAATATGATTGAGACCACCCAGGATTTTACGAGTGAAACCATCAACCTTGTTGATATAATTGATAACTGTATCGAATTGCTCAAGCCAAAGTACAGCGGAAAGGATATAACAATTATCAGGGATATTGAAGAGATTCAGCAGGCGGAGGTCAAGGGGAACCGCTTCCTCGTGGAAGAGGTCTTTTTCAATATCATAGACAACGCGACTAATTACACCAATTCCAGCGGCAGGGTCACCATAAAGGCGGTCAATACCAGGGACACCATCAAGGTATCCATTTCAGATAGCGGTATTGGCATTCCTGAAGATTCCATAGAAAGGATATTTGAACGGTTTTACCGCGTTGATAAGAGCAGGTCACGGGAAACCGGAGGTACCGGACTCGGTCTCTCTATTGTTAAACACGCCGTGGAACTCCTGAACTGGGACATCTCCGTGTCCTCATCTGATGAGGGATCCACCTTCACCCTCTATATAAGCTGAATTAAAACACGATTAATTTGTGTAAGGACACTACTGCGGAATAGCATGCAGGATTAGAACTATCCTGTTACGCAATTCTTTTTCTGAATCGGTATCTCATGATCATGCCGGTAAGGTTTAAAAGAAGCACCAGCAATATGAGAACGATGGCGGTTCCATACTGGAGGGGCCTGGTCTCCTGGATATGGATGCCTGCTGTCGCCAGCACGTAGATATGGTACGGGAGGGCCATTACCTCGTGATACACCGATGTTGGCAGGTCCGGGGTATAGAAGGCTGCGGCCGTGAACATGATGGGGGCCGTTTCTCCGGCAGCCCTGCCGAGCGAAAGCATGATGCCGGTTAGAATGCCGGGCAGGGCATTGGGAACTACGATCTTGTAAATGGTCTGCCATTTGGTCGCTCCCAGGGAGAGTGAGGCCTCCCGGTATGTCGTAGGTACGACCATGAGGGACTCTTCTGTTGATCTGATAATAACCGGCAGATTCAGGACACCCAGGGTAAGTGAGCCTGCTGCAAGTGATGTGCCGAAATCAAGGAGCACCACGAAGAGGCTTAGGCCGAACAGCCCGAAAACAACCGACGGTACGCCGGCCAGGTTGTTAATTCCAAGCCGTATTATTTTTACAATCCTTGGATTGCTGGCATATTCATTCAGGTATATGGCGGTTATAATTCCAATAGGAATGGATATAAGGGAAGATCCGATCATCAGCCAGATGGTTCCAACTATTGCGGGGAAGATTCCGCCCTTCGTCATCTCGTCCCGTGGGGCCTCGGTTATGAACTCCCAGGAAATTGCGCTGAATCCTTCCTTGAATATATAACCGAGCATGAAAAAAAGGAATATAATCACCACA
The DNA here is from genome assembly GCA_964514165.1 of uncultured Leptospirales bacterium. Classification (GTDB taxonomy): domain Bacteria; phylum Spirochaetota; class UBA4802; order UBA4802; family UBA5550; genus CAZEPS01. Next base: position 3,132 of record CAZEPS010000194.1, on the reverse strand, counting down.
GAGGAAGCGATCTTTATCAGGGTAAACATTATATTCTGGATGAAGTCGGCGTTTTTTTTCATTTCGGGCATCAGGATTCCTTGAATTTATACTTGTTTGACAGGTAGTCTGCGATGATATTAAAAATGAAAGTAATTATAAAGAGTATAATTCCGACTGCGAAAAGCGCATGGTAATGGCTGCCGCCGACCTCGGCCTCGGCCATTTCAGCGGCAATGTTTGACGTGAGAGGCCGAACAGAATCGAATATTGAATCTGGTATTGTCTGTGCACCGCCGGCAACCATGAGAACGACCATCGTTTCACCGATAACCCGGGAGATGCCGAGGATAATCGCGGTCCATATCCCGGAAAGGGCGGCCGGTATGGTAATGAAAAAAATGGTCTCCCACCGGTTCGCACCGAGGGCGTACGAGGCTTCCTTCAGCGACATCGGCACCGATGATATGGCATCTTCCGAAATACTGGCAATGGTTGGTATGGCCATGAAAGCCAGCATCAGGGACGCGTTGAACATGTTTAATCCCGTGTCAATGTCAAAATACTTTTGTAAAAAGGGCGCGATTACGACCATGCCGAAAAACCCTATTACGACAGAAGGGATAGAGGCGATGATTTCAATAACAGGTTTGAAGGTCTCCCTTATCACCGGTGTTGCAAGTTCTGAAAGATAGATTGCAATGGCTAAACTCAGGGGGATAGCGAAAAACGATGAGAGCAGGGTCACGGACATAGAAGCGATAATCAGAGGAAAAATCCCGAATCGGGGATTTTCGCTGGTCGGATACCATTCGGTACCAAACAGGAAACCTGAAAGAGAGATCTTTTCGAATATCGGAATCCCCTCTTTAATCAGGAATGCCATTATCAGGAAAAGGATTATGAGGCAACTGAGGCCGATGAGAAGAAAGCTCTTTTCAATAAGACGGTCAAAAAAAATTGATTTATGGACTTTCATATCGAAATTTATTTTTTTCCATTTGATTTGATTGTGTTCATCGTTTTGTACCGGGATCCTGATTGAGTTGTCTTTAGAACAGGATTCTAAAATAATTATTAAAAATTTATAAAGATTTTATTAATATAGGTTCCCATAAATTAATCAGCTGCAAATTGATGAACATGAAATATCCCCCCTGAATCCGTGTAATTATTTCATTATGCAATATTTATAGTGGGGAAGTATAAATTATATTTGACGTTAAAAATATTTTTACGTAACTGTGTATCTTCACTTTCCTGATATTAAACATTTTTTAATTATGGTTTGTTCTTGGAGGAAGAACTGTGGAGTGGTGGCATCTGTACATAATACTTGGCATTGTTGTCGCGGCTGTTGCTGTGGGTATTTACTTCTTACGAAAACGGATGAAGAAAAAAATGGCAGATCAACAGGGACTGGTTGATCAACACAAGGTTGCTACGTCAATTCTTGTTCTGGAAAAGAAGAAAGAAAGGATTTCGAAGGCAAATATGCCGAAATCTGTCATTGATCAGATCCCGGCCATATATAAGATGAGGAAGGTTCCCATTGTTAAGGCTAAAATCGGCCCCCAGGTTATGGATCTTCTCTGCGATGAAGATATTTTTGACAAACTTCCGGAAAAAAAATCAGTAAGGGTAGACCTGGCCGGAATCTTTATTGCGGGAATAAAAACAGGTAAAAAATGACCGGCTGTATAGTTGTTTTTTGCACAGTCCCTTCTGAAGAAGTGGGTATTGAGATTGCAGAGAATATTGTTCGGGTACGAGCCGGGGCTTGTGGCAACCTGGTACCATCTCTTACGTCGATTTATACCTGGAATGGAGCGATGCAGAAAGACAATGAGCTGCTTCTTATTATAAAATCAGAAGAAAAGCTTTTTGAAAAAGTTGAAAAAATAATAAAAAAAATACACCCCTATGAGGTTCCCGAGATTATCGCTCTTCCCATAGTTAATGGTAATAAGGAATATCTCGATTGGATCTCTGAAAGTACAGAATAAAAAAATCTCCAAATCCGGTTATCTTAATCAGGAGGTAACTCCTGTTGATATTTCTAAAAAGAATCCCTATCTTTAGAATGTATGTTCACCGGGTTGAAAAGTGATTCTTTTATCACGGATGTAGCTATAAATCGGTTAAATTCATGATATATTATGGATTAAACCGATTTATAGCTACATATATACCAAAATGTGAACCTCATATTCAATTAATAGAGGCTTCCCTTGGATACTCCATGAATAAAGAAGGATAATACTTAATTTTGGGTTAGAAGTATGCAGAATATTAAAAGAAACATAATCACCAACAAATTCGTTTATCTTATTGAAGAGAACCATCAGGAAATTATTGAACATTTCATGAATGATCTCCTTCGGAATCCAAAGACCGCTGCATACAGGAACCTTGACCAGCAGGATATCTATGATATAGGTCATCGGATAATAAGTGAACTGTCAAAATGGATCACCAAGGATTATCCGAAAGATCAGGTGAAGGAGTATTACCGTAAGCTCGGAAAAACACGAATGAAGGAGGGGATTCCGGCTTCTCAGTTTTTTCAGGCCCTGGTTCTCATAAAGCGGCACATGTGGCTTTTTGTTAGAAGGAAAATAGAAAACGAGGCTGCTGATTTCAAGCAGGCAATGGAGGTCAATGACCGGATCGTGCTCTTTTTTGACAGGGCTGCCTACTACATGCTTATGGGTTACGAGGACGAAATCAGCAAAAAATGGTAAAATATTTTTAATTAATCTTGACACCAGTTGACAACTAAAAATATTATAACTATATTAGTTAAGGTTAAGAAAAAATATTTTTTTTCTTAAAAAAGCTTGACTGAAATTAAGCTGTAAAATATATGATCTTTTACTGTTCGAAATAAATTGAGAGCAGTAAGGCAAGAGATTGAAAAAATAATTAAGCGGCCCGTGAATCGGGTCGAACTGATTGTAAAGGATCTCCATATTTAGCAATTAATAGTGGGGATTTTTTTATCTCTACTATTACCATAAATACCATTGTTCTTTCAAAACTGAGTAGTATTCGAAGACAATCTGTTGATTTCTTTGTTTAGAAACTTTTTTTAACAGAATAATAACTCTATCACGGAGAGTTTGATTCTGGCTCAGAACGAACGCTGGCGGC
>CAZEPS010000193.1:0-8299 GCA_964514165.1 uncultured Leptospirales bacterium | reverse complement strand
GACAATTTCCCGGATAATGCAGTATATCAAGGCCAGAATCGCGGAAAAATACAACAGGGCCATGACTCAAACCGGCGCCTTCTGGAATGAACGCTTCGGCTCCAAAGTTATTGCAGAAGCGGATAATCCGGAAGGCTATCTATTGTGGCTGTTATGGTATGTCGGCTATAATCCGGTGCGGAAGGGTCTGACCCGGGATCCCCGGAAGAACGATATCGGCTTCATAAACTGCTATCTGGACAGAAATCATACGATTTCGATAAAAATAACCCTGCATTCCTTTTTTATGGATTTGGGGAATACGTTCAAAAAGCGTGTTGAGAAGTTTTTATGGTATGAAGATGCCTATCGCAAGCGGATTCCGGTTTATTTTTAGTAGGGGGTCAGAGCCTTTTATGAACTGCTTTGACATTGTGAAACCTGCCGCACTTCCGGGACACATAATTTAAAATATATGGGTTAACCGCTAAACAGAAATGAAATAGTTCTTGAAATCTGACCGGTTTATCGGTATTTATTAATAAGAAATAAACTTCGGGAAGATACAGCATGAAAATATCGAATATTTTTCTCCTCATTGTCATTGGTGTGATCATTATTTTTTCTGTCCAGAATACCCAGCCGGTAGTCGTTCAAATCTTTTTCTGGGAGATACAGGTCTCCCTGATAGTATTGATCTACCTTCTCCTGGTGGTGGGTTTCCTTGCAGGCATAACATACTCCGGCCTGAGAAAATTTTCCTCAAACCGATCTGACAGAAAAATGGAAAAACAGAAGGACGTAAAGAACCTTCCGCGAAACCTCTGATCACCGCGGGAGCCGTCCGTTGATAAAATCCTCCAGGCCGGCCCGGTATATGCGGATGGATTCCATGAATCCGCTGTTATGGGAACCGCTTATTTCCAGAAACGCCTTCGGTTCGGGGGCCTTCTCGTAAAGCCGTTTGCCGAGCTCATAAGGGACAATCCCGTCATCAGGGCTGTGAATGACCAGGATTGGGCATGATATGTTTTCAATTACATCAACGGAACGATACATATTCCGGTAGAGGAGCCGGGCCGGCACCGGGGAATAGTGGTGGGCAACCACGTCATAGAGGCTGGTGAAGGTGGACTCCGCGATGACCATGGCCGGGTTGACCTCGCGGGCAAGCCTGACGGCAACCGCCCCGCCCAGGGAGCGGCCGAACACGATTATTCGATTCGGTGGTATGTCCCGCTTTTCGGTAAGGTAGTGCCAGGCGGCACGGGCGTCCCGGTAGGTCCCGTACTCCGAGGGTTTTCCCCCGCTCTTCCCGTATCCCCGGTAGTCAAAGATGAACACGCTCAGGCCCAGGTCATGGAGCACCTGGATCGAATCGACCCGGTACGAGATGTTTCCTCCGTTGCCGTGGCAGAAAACGACAGCCCCCCGGGGACTTTCAGCCGGGACCCACCAGCCATGGATCGTCGCCCCGCCGCTTTCAAGGAACACGTCTTCGTAGGGGAGCCCATGGTGCCCCGGGTCATCGATGAACCTGCTCGTTGGGAAATAAACGAACTTCAGTTTGCAGCTGTTCAGGGCGACGGCCAGGAGAACGAGGGCCCCGGCCGTCACCAGGGACGATATTACCCTCCGCCTGAAAACCGGTTTCACGCCCCTTCCTCTTTCCGTTTTTTAAGCTCCAGGGCGGTCCTGAGCCCCTTCTCCCGTATGACCTTGAATTTAAGGCCGGTTTCCGTCAGCCTGAAGAAGCGCTTCCCGTATTTGCGGAGGAGCTTTTTGTCGATTTCAAAACCGAGGCCCGGTTTCGTGAAGGGATTGAGATACCCCTTCACCGGGATGATCGGGTCGATGATCCCCTCCCTGAATTCGGGGACCCATGACGGCTCCTCCAGGGGGTACTCCAGGGGCTTGGTGTTCTTTTTATCAGCGAGGACCATGTTCCAGTTGACGTAGAAGCCGATACCGTTGGTCCAGGTGTGGGGGGAGAACTCCCGCTTCTTTTTATGGCACGCCTCGATCACCTTCAACACCTGGGCGATCCCCCCGGCGAACATGGCGTCCGGCTGGTAGACATCAAAGCAGTCCTTTTCGAACATGATCTTAATTTCGTCCCACCCGTAGTTGAGCTCCGCCCCGGATATCTTCACCTTTGAGTTCTTTTTCAGCTTCGCGTTGCCGTCGTAGTCCCGGGAGTCCAGGGGCTCCTCGAGCCAGTCGATGTCGTAGTCACGGCAGGCTTTGGCGAAATCCTTCGCCCGGTCGTAGTCCCACGCCGGGACCTTGTCAACGATGGAAACCAGCCACCCCTGGTTCGCGTCTACCCCGAGCTTCATCTTTTTGCCGATTCCCTTCCGGATCTCCTTTATGTACTGTATGTCCTTCTTCAGGGTGTGATGGCGCACCCGGAGTTTCGCTGTCTTGTAGCCCCGCTCCATCATTTCGCGCAGGCTCTCCACCCGCCGGGCCGGCTCCCGAAGCTCGCCGGTGGAGCAGTAAACCTCTATAGGCCGGGCCTCCCCCCCGAGGAGTTCGTACACCGGCTTTCCCCGGCTCTTGCCGATGATGTCCCAGAAGGCGGGCTCAATCCAGAAATTCCGCCACCCGAGAAAACCGGCCTGTTTCAGGAGGTCCTGTATCCGGTCGATGTCTGTCGGATCTGCCCCCATGATGTATCCCCCCAGGAGGTCGCCGAGCCCCTCCCGCTCCTTCCCGAGGGCCTGGCCCGCGGAATAGCCCTCTATTCCCTCGTCGGTCACCAGCTTAATCAGGGTGAACCGGTTGTGGGTCTGGGGATAGCCCGGTATCCAGGTGGGCCAGAAGGTCTCCTTAAGGGGTACGGATACGTGGTACAGTTCAATCGCGGTAATTTTCATGACGACTCCTCCTTTTTTTTTATTTCTGCAGATCCCGGATTATCCCGATAATCCAGTCGATCCGTTCAGCTGCGTGTTTTTTCTGGTCTCCGGTCATCACCGTGTTGTGTATTTTCATGAAGATATCCGTCATCTGACGGTAATGGGCGTCGAGTGTGCGCTCAAAGGGTTCTCTGTTTTCAGTGCTGTCATCGGCAATGAATTTCCTGATTGAATTTCTGAGTTCGTTTCGATCTTTCCTTTTGGCGAGAATGTTCTGAAACTCTTCCGTGTTCGCCCTGAACTGACGTATTCTCGCCCCGGTAACGTCTTGAAGTTCGCCCTCCATGGCGGCAATGGCTTTTTCCTGCTTGTCGGCGATCTCGCCGTAAATGAAGTTCAGCATCTTCATGCGGGATTTGACCTCTTCATTCCGGGTTTTTTCTTTCTCTTCCCTGAGGCTCTTTTCGTATTTATCCATGGATTCAGACATTTTATTATTAAAATGATTAATCTGACTGTCATCGAGGGAAGAAAGAAAATCCAGGGTTCTCTCTTCGATGTGGCGGTAAAAAGTCTCGCCGTAGACCCGGAGGCGTTGTTTCATCAGGGCAACATCGTCCCGTGTTATACTACCCGGCATCCTCTTTTTAATCATGATCAGTGCCTCAATGTAGCGTGGCATCTCAACGGAACGGTGCCACACCTTTACACGGTTAATCTCTTCCCTGAGGAACTGGCGCTGTTCTGTTGAGAGATCAAAATAGCTGTTAATAAAATTGATGATAAAGATATCAATGGAGTTATACAAAAAACGATAGGTGGAGCATCCGGTTGAGATGAGGAGCGCCAGGGCGAGAACCGGGGCCAGGATAAATCCCTTCTTTTTCTTTTGAAACACGCGTTGTTTTCTCCTTTGGTCAGTTTACTGTATGAGACATTTTACCCGGAGATAGTTTGCAAATAAACAGTACCATCGGCGGCGGTAATAGCAAGTGTTTTATTCAGGCACTGAAACCCTCATCACGGCGAGAAAAATTGTTGCACAACCCGCAGAAGAGGGTACAGTGGCGGAAAACAGCCCCTGAAATTTTCCAAAATCAAGGAGAGCCAAATGGCTGAACTATACCGGGAAGTGAACACGGTCATAGACCGGGATGCCTGTAACGGGTGCGGCCTCTGCGTGAAGGTCTGCCCCTCGGAAACCATCACCATGGTGGACGGCAGGGCCGCGGTCACCGGAAGCGAGTCCCTGAACTGCGGCCACTGCTCAGCCATCTGCCCGGTGGACGCGGTAACGGTGACCTCGATAAACGAGCATATTACCTTCGATACATTCAAGGCGAACCAGAAGTGGCTGCCCTATGGGAAGGCCGACCTGCCGGACCTCGTGCGCCTCATGGGATCCCGCCGATCATGCCGCAACTACAAAGACACCCCCGTGGAGAGGGAAAAGCTGAACGACCTGGTGAAGATCGCCACCCTTGCCCCGAGCGGGTCCAACGCCCAGATGTGGACATTCACCGTGCTCCCCGAGCGGGGGGCGGTCCTCGATTTCGCTGAAAAGGTGAAAGGTTTTTTCAAGGAGACCAACCGGCTGGCTGAAAAGGGCTGGCTCAGGGCGCTCCTCCGCCTCGCGGGAAAACCGGAACTCCAGTGGTATTACGAAAACTACTACGAAAAAATAAAGACGCGGATAGAGATGAGCGAGGCCTCGGACTACGACCCCCTCTTCCACGGCGCAACGGCCGCCATACTCATCGGCTGCCGCAACGGGGCCACCACCCCGGCCGAGGACGCACTCCTCGCGGCCCAGAACATCGACCTGGCGGCCCACGCCATGGGGCTCGGGACCTGCTTCATCGGGTACGCGGTGACCGCCATGAAGCGGAGCAGAAAAATCTACCGGCACCTCAGCATCCCGGAAAACGAGACCGTGTACGCGGTCATCGGTGTCGGCTACCCTGACGAGAGATGGAAACGTACCGCGGGGCGTTTTTCCGTGGTTCCCCGGTACTATCTGCGGTACAAATAAACAGAAAACGGTGAGGAATATAAAAAAAACTCTCGGTGCTTTCAGCGGTGATGGTAGCGGCGCTTGCCCTTATACAGGTGGCAGCGGGCGGAAAGGCAGCGGTGAAATCAGTCCGTGCCAGTTCCACCCTCAAATCGAACGACGACCGGTACAGGGCGGAGCACCTTTTTGACGGGACAAAAGAATCGTGGTGCGAAGGCAGCAACGGTTCCGGTACCGGGGAGCGGCTCACCTTTCAGCTGGACGGTCCCAAAACCGTACAAACAATTATTATCGAAAACGGCATCGGTTACAGAAACTATTACTCGTTGAACAACCGGGTCAAGGCCATAACCGTCAACGGCGCCCGGTATGCAGTGAAAGACACACCCGGGCCCCAGGTGATCAATCTTTCGTCACCGGTCTCCGGCACGGTGACGATTACCATTACCGACGTATACCGGGGTTCAAAGTGGGACGATACCTGCATCGCTGAAATAGGTTTCGTCCCGGTTAGTGCCGGCGGCACTGATTTCGCTGCGATAACCGGAAAATCATACGCGGCCCCGGAGGGAATGGAGATGCACGGAACCATTCTGGAATTCAAAAATGACATGAGTTTCACCAGCAATGCCGAGGCATGCGGGGACGAAACCTGCCCCCAGACCGCTCACGGTACGTGTAAAAGCAGCGGAAGCGGCACCTGCACCTGCACGTTCACCAAATGGTGCAGGGGTGTAACGGTCAGCCAGAATCCGTGGAGGGTGGACCGGCGGTGCGATAAACTGAAAACCGTCTTCACCCTGACAATTAAAAACGGTGAACCCGCGGTGACACTGGGAAAGAAGAGCGCGAGGTTGCAGCTCTTTGACTGATCCAGGCCCATGGCGTAAATAGTATTTGAGGAACCGCTTAAAATGAGGCCCCTTTTCTTATGACCGCATCCCCGCTGCCAGGAACGCCATGTAGGCGACATATGCCGCCACCATAAAAAGACCCTCGAGCCGGGCGATACGCCTCCCTTTGCCCGTAAAAATAAAAATGAAGAGAACGAGCCCCGCCCCGGTCGTCCGACACCAGCAGTGATCCGTCGGGAAGGACCAGCAGATCAACCGGCCTGCCCCAGGCGCTGGTCCCCTTGAGCCACCCCTCGGCGAACACATCGTAGGACACGGCCCTGTTTCCCTTGAGGGAAACTGACATCACCCGGTACCCGATGGGAACAGTCCGGTTCCAGGAGCCGTGCTCCGCGATAAAGACCCTGCCCCGGTACTGTGACGGAAACTGCCTGCCGGTATAGAACTTCATCCCCAGGGCGGCAACGTGGGGACCGAGTTCCCGGGCCGGGTGGACGTAGTTTGCGCACTTTTTGCCGGAACCGTACTCCGGGTCCGGGACGTTTTCCCCGTGGCAGAAGGGATAGCCGAAATGCATCCATTAACGGAAAAGAATAAAAATAGAAAAGACAGAATAAGGTATTGTTTCGTTTTCATTGCAATCTTCCCAATTATCTCTTTTATCAATCAATGCTGCCTTATAGAAAAGTATGCCCATAAGGTAACAGTGGACAGGGGGAGTGTTAAACAGAACACAGCGATAGTATTAATAAAGCGCTGAAAGGTTCACGAGTTAATTAAGCGTATAAAATGATAAGCAGGGATCACTACACGTAACTCATCATGCTGACCGATTTCAAAACCTCATCCTCACTTTTCTCAATAGCGACGAGCCGGTCTATGGACAGGCTTTTGACAATTTTTTCCACCACGTCGTTCATGCAGCAGAGATAGAGGGTGCAGTCATGGGAAAGGAGGTAACGGGCACCATTGACAAGGACGCGGCAGGCGGAGCTGTTCAGGTAGTCGACATGCCAGCAGTTTATGCACACGTTTCTCGGAGTATCTTCACCGAGTATACGGTTCAGGGTAAACTCGAAACCGGCCGAAATCTCATCGTCGTTGTTTCCCCGGGGATAGAGAAACAGGATGTCACCCGTTATTTTCTCAAGAAGCTCCATTCCATAATCCTCGCCAAAACCATAAAATGCGTGCTGATACAGTTACCTGTTAGATAACAAATAGATATTAACGGATTATGAGGATAGATTAAAATATCATCAATTCTCTATTAAGATATAGTGAATTTTGAATAAACGGCACATCAAAAAAACCGGACCAGCGGTCACGGTACCTCACGGCGCCGGCGTATCTCATCCTCATTTTTTCCTGTCCAGGGGCTGGACGCTGTTTTCGAAAAATCCCCGCAGGGGCCGGGGGAGCTTCCGGTAATCGACCGAACCGATAATCTCGGAGAAGTCCCGGGAGTTGTACGTGTTCCAGAAGAGGACGACCCTGTCCTTGAGGAAATTCCTCTTCGCGTCGTCTATCAGGGCCGCCAGCGCCTTGCCGGTGTAGGTCCCCTCGAGCTTGATCCCCTCTTTCTTGTCGGCATAGGAAACCGCGTCCGCCGATTCCCTGGTGAAGAGGCCGTACCGGCCGCCGAAAAATCCTTCATTGATGATAATCTCGTCCTCGGTAAGCTCGTACCGGGGAAAGGAGGGATCGGCCCGGTTCAGGAACCTGCTGGTTTTGTCGAAGAGGATCTTCATCTTCCGGTGGTTCGCTATCTCGAAGGGCACCACCCGTACGGCAACGACCTTAGATTTCAGGTTTGCCGCCTTGATCCCGAGCATCAGGCCCACGGCGGTCCCCATGGATCCGAGGGGCACGTATATGAAATCAGGCTCCGGGAGCTTTCTTTTTTCAACCTGGTCCCGCAGTTCAAAGGCCGCGTTCACGAAGCCCGCGGTCCCGGTCTCGGTGGTCCCGCCGAAGGGAATCACCCTTGTCGGGGCCTTCCGTAAATGCTTGTTCCTGAGGGCCTGCACGTACGCGGAAAGGGCAGCGGTCACCTGCCCCGGGTAGAACTCAAGGTTCGCGCCGGAGCAGTAGTCCATCAGGAGATTGTTCCGCACGTACCGGGCGTTCGGCTGGGGGAGGAGCATGAGTGTCGCGTTCAGGTTCAGCTTTCTGGAGTACAGGGCCGTTGCCAGGGCGTGGTTTGATCCGGCGGCCCCGAAGGTGATTATGTCCTTCTCCCCGTTTTTTAACGCTTCGCCGAGAAGAAACTCGAGCTTCCGCACCTTGTTGCCCCCGTACTCCTCACCGCTCACGTCGTCGCATTTCATGAAAAGTTTCTTCACCCCGATATCAGACCCGATGAGATTGAGATTTTTCACCGGTGTCGGGAACCTGCCGAGTTCGACCCGGGGGATGTTCCGGGCCAGGTCAGGGTATTCGTCAAAAAGTGGTATCATATTGTATCCCTGGTATGTATTGTGTCTATTGGACTTGTTGTAAAACTCACTGTCATTGCGAGGCAGTTGCAGACTGCCGATGCAATCTCACAATAAAGGGTACCTCTATAAATCGGTTTTATTCATAATTTA
>CAZEPS010000192.1:0-8330 GCA_964514165.1 uncultured Leptospirales bacterium | reverse complement strand
ATTCCCATGATTTTACCGGAGGGGCTTATATCTGATATATTTGATTCCATGTCCGTGCTGTCTATATGATCCTGATTGCATATAAACGTTATATCTTTTTCGCCCGGGAATAAATTAACCACGTGCTCGATCATCGGTTTCCCATCAACCGGGATAAGCGGTTTCGGCTTGACATAGCCCATGTCTATAAACCGTTTTCCTATACCGGACATGGGAATTATAATCTGCACAAGTATTCCTCCACTCTATAAGTTCTTTCTGTATTTTTCTGCTTCCCAGTTGCCAAGATATTCCACTTCTGTTTCGGTAAGGCAGGATATCTTATATGGATCGGACAGTGATGACGCAATGAGATGCAGTTTATATACTTCTTCCATATCTCTTGCTTTTTTGACATTTTTAGCTATAAAATAAATTCTGTTCTGATACAATATTATCCGCGGCAATTCTTTATATTTCTTTTTATAATTTATAATGGGTGTTTTATCTGAACAGTTTTCAATTTCTAAAGGAACCACGCCACAGTATACCATCATGTCAGGAAAAAAAGGTCTAATCGAAAATAAACCTTTATCGTGTTTATAAAAGGAATTTATTACCTCATCCTCAGAAAGATAAGCAACATCATAATTATTATCTATTGAATTTAGTAAGGATGATACTTTTGTCGTCTGCCTGTATTTATTAAAATCGACTTCAAGATAGTTTTCAACTGTATTCAATACTGATTCGGTGATTTCCTGAATGTCATTAAAATTATTTGATGATACTAATAACCCATGATTCTGCAAAAATATTATATCTTTCGATTTGTTTCTATTATGTGAGTTGCTGTTGAGTAACTTGTTCAATTCGATGGCAAGTTCAACACCTGGAGTTTTATAATCAACGAGAAGAATATCATTTAAAAGGTTATTTAACACGGATTTCCAGTCTGCTATACTTGTTATGGCTGTCACCGATATTGGATGAACATGGAGCGTATATTTCTGCATTTGAGAGTGAAGCAGTACTTCAATAGACGGCCGGTTTCCAGATTCGATACATGCATTTTTGATATGTTCAGCGGCAATCTTTTCCCTTTCTCTTTTACTCGAAATACCGGTTAGATCTTTCCCATTGAATATCCTGAGCAGATTGTCGTTGTTGATGATTGAGTATCCTTTTTTGAAATCCATTTCTGAAAGCGTGAAGCCCGATGATTTGATAATCATCTTTCCATTATCGATTTTCACAGACGCATTGCCGCCACCGGCCTGGACAAGATCAAAGCGTTCACCGGCATATTTTGATATTTTTATAAATTCTTTAATCTCTTTCATGAAAAATATCCAATCAAGTTTTCAAAAGATGTAAACTTTTTTATTAGGTTATTGAGGACGGGGTTCGGATCATTTATATCGTCTGTTAACCAGTATGACATGATACCCAGGTTCGCAGCTCCAAGTATATCCTTTTCATAGTTATCGCCAATCATTGCGGTTTCTGATGGCGTCATTTGTATTTTATTTAGAGCCATGAGAAAAATATAGGGGTGGGGTTTTTCTCTGCCAGCTTCTTCACTGGTTACCAGAAAGTTGGTGTATTTATTCAGTTTAAGTGCTGATATTTTTCTGTGTTGTATATGAGCAGTAAGGTCTGTAATTAAACATATTTGTATTTTATTTTTATTTGCCTGTTCCAAAAAGTCATATACCCCGCTATATGGTTTCATATTGTCTATGAAGGTGTCCCAGTACGTATTGTAGGCCTCCAGTGCATTATTTATGGGATTGATATTTAGAAGTTCAAACAGTCTTTGGAAATATAGCAGTCTGTTATGTGATGATGCCGTTCCAGGGTGTTCAATATGAACCTGCTTACGTCCCTTGTAATATGCATCATTAATATCTTCTATGGAAACTGAAAAGATTTCTGATATTTTTTTAATTGTTCTATCAAGTGCTGGAGAATGTGCTTTATCGTAGGGATAAAGCGTGTTATCAAGATCTAGTAGTATTGCCCTATACCCCACTGTTACTATTCTCCTGGTTTACAATGATTTCTTCTTTCATTTTTTCTGTTAATGATAAGAGGGTAATTAGTTGGACTATACCTCTGAATCCGCCAAGCCATATTGGCCTGTTTGCTAATACTTCGTCAATATTTAAAATAATCCTCCTGGCTGTCCTTTCTATAATTGATTTGTCTATCGGTGAGTTAAAAATAATATACTGCAATTTCAAGTCATCCTGGTAATCCCATATTATATCTATTTTTTCTTCACCAAGGTAGGATATTAATTTCTCAATATGGATGCTGGAATCCAGCGTTATCTTCAGTTTTATGTTTGGATTCGCTGATATGTCTCCAATATCAAATTCGCCGTCAGGGTAGTAATTGATAATCATATCAGCGAATTGCTTCTGCGGGGATATGAATTTTTGAGTGTCATTTTTTCTGCGATCAATCTGTTCAATGACCTTCTCTTTTAAATATCCTCGTTTTTCAACATCCCTGATTGTTTTCCAGTGTGTCCGCAGGGCTTCATCTGTATTCATGAATATTTTAAGGTCTACTATTTTTCTCATCTTGGGTATATAGAAAGTATGGAGCCCGCTCAGCAAAATGAAGTCACGAGGTTTGATTTTTTTTGGTTCAGAGAATGTTCCGGTATGATGCTCGTAATCATGGCGATAAACAGTCTTCCCCAGTTTAAGATCCAGTATGTCTTCAGCCTGCCGGTGGAGATAATTTGCCTTCGGATGTAAGTGAGTATACTCGTCCCACTTTTCATTGCCCCGTTCCCATTTGTGGTCCGCGTCGCCTTCGAGATGAATGACCTTGCCGTTAAGTAAAGCCTTAATATCTCCGAGTAATGTTGTTTTACCAACACCGCTGTCCCCGCTGATTCCAATAACGGTTGCATGTTGTCTCTTGTATATCGCGTTAGTTTTGATTCCATATTTATAACAAATGTAGATATTCCCCAGCAGGATTACCTCCAGTAATGTAAAGAAAATATTCGTGAGCCGTTCATCGGTGATTTTATAATCAATATACCTGGATAAAAAAATGATATCCTGAAATTCAGGAATAAAAAATAAAACAAAAAACAGCAGATATGATATACTCAGGGTAACATATAATACCGCTATTCTATTCTCTTCAGTATGTGATTTAATAAATATTATTGTCAGGAACGGCAACATCCATACGTACCATCCCGGAGCCGGAATAATAAAGAAAACAAATATCGCGAACAGCATTGCCAGGTATGAAAATAATAGATCATAGTTTATTTTATTGTAGATTAAAAATCTCGCGTAAATTATAAACATGGAGAATATCGGGAGATAGATTTTTAGCGGACCGATTTTAAACCAGACATCATAAATCAACATCTGCTTCGGATTTGATAACACTAAATGGAAATATCCGGGACTGAATAAATAATGACTGCTGAAAATAAAATATATTAGCACAGCCGGTATTATATAAATAACCATTCTTCTTATGGAATAGTTTTTTAAAATGTATATAGCGATTAAGGGCAAGCCGGCAGCAATATGAAATTTTGTTGATAGCGCGAGACCAATTAATATAGATGATAAAAAAAGACGGTTTTTGATAAGCAGGTATATTGAAATTAATAACAAGGCTGTAGGTATAATATCAAGCTGTGAGTGGACATATGATGAATATAGTATAATTGGAGAAATAAAATAGAAAAGAATAATCGATTTAAGTTTTGTTGGGAATAATCTATATAATACAATTGTTATCGCTATATCTGACAATAGAATTGGTAACTTGAAGATTAAGTTTTGAATAATAACTGAATCAATAGAAAAAAGAGATACCGGCAGGTAGAAGAATGACAATATATAGAGCATTAATGGATGATAAGGGAATTCAACCCCAAGTTGATTCTGATAAAAATAATTCCAGGGGTTATCGAAATGAGTAATAAAATGTCGGACAAATGGTATAAATAGTTTATTCTGGTAATCGGAAGAAAAAAGCGATAATAGTATGATTTTGCCGATTATTAATGGAATAATAAAAATAATTAGCTTCTTTCTTTCGTTTATAGACCATATTCTTTTTTGTTGAATAATGGTAAAAAAATTTTTTAAAGACATAATCGTGTTGTCATTTCCACTTTTTAATGTTATGCATTTTTGTGCAGATAGCATCAAATAGAATATTGTTATCTAATAAGTAAGCCTTATATTTCTCAATATCGGATTCTCGATTCTGCAGTTCGGGTGATACCAGGCATAATTTAAAACCGGCATTTTTAAGTTTCAAATAAATATCATGATTAATAGGCAACTTCGTAAAACAATCAACCCAGACCCATTTAGCTTTTCCCTTCATTGAAATTACAGTTTCTATTGCTTCAAATTCGGAAAATCGTAAAGCAATGTTATTCTCGCCCTGTGAAGATAGCAGGTATATCATTGGGAAAGATGAATCAAGAAAGAAATAGTCAGTTATTGAATACTTGTGCAAGAGCTTCTGGATCTGATGTTCAATACGTTCACTTTTGATGTTCAGGATTAGAGTGCCATGATTATAATATTCCAGGTATTCCTCAAATGATTCTCCCCCTTGGAACGGGTCATGACTGAGGATCAGTGACTCATTTTGATCCCGAAGATCCAGTTCAACTCCAAACTGGTGGGGAACTTTTTTTAATTCATCAATAGTATTGACTCTGTGGGCTATGAAATTCATTGGTAATGTATTTAATGTATTATTTGAAATGATAGTTTTAATAATACTATATTTATTCCATAGAAAATACAGTTATTTAGTAAACCCTTAACTAACATATTTAATAATGAAATAATATGAATAATGTCAAATATTATACATAAAATATTTTAAGAGATATCCATATTAAAAAATAATGCATTATTACATGATTATTTATAGACGTGACGTGACAATATTCTGGAATATAAATACAAGGTATTCACCCGAAAAAAAGTGTTGTATCGAAAGATGTAGATATTATCACTGATTCAATACATTTTTCTATAATAATAGTTGAAATGAAATTAAAAAAAAATAATATCAATAACTCTGTTAATAATAAGATTAATATACTCGTTGTCGGCTATCCTAAAAGCGGCAATACATGGCTTGTGAGATTATTGGCAGAAATATTAAACTGTCCAGTGCAAGGTTTTTGGGGTGCGCGGAATTACACTGAAATAGCTGTTGAAGGAATAGATAGACAATCTATATACAGTGTCTATAAAGGGCACCAGAGATATGAGCAGGTTCGTAATCAAATAAGACATGAGAATATCATTTATATTGTGCGGGACGTGCGGGATGTTGTGATTTCAGGGGCAAATTATTTCGCCTTTGGTATATTCAGCAAAATTGTTAGAAGATTAAAAAGATTTACATTCTTTAAAAAGCCATTGAATGTATTACATGGAATCAATGAAAAAAATAACATCAGGGCAATGATAGAGGTCGTGGACAAGGGGAATGATAATCTGCCGTGGTGTGAAATTCCCTGGGATGATCACGTCAATGATTATATGTTGAACAATTGCCTGATAATCAGGTATGAGGACCTGCTTGAAGAACCGCTTATTGAATGTAAAAAAATATTAGATCATTTATCTATTATAAAAAGTCATGCTGAAATTCTACAGGCAATACAGAATCAAAGTTTTGATGTAGTTAGAGACAATTTTATTAAATCAGGAGATATCGCTCGTGCCAGTTTTATGCGGGCAGGCAAAAAGGGATCATGGAAGAGAAAATTAGATAAAGAACAGATTGTCTTTTTAGAAAATCGTTTTAAAAAAATACTTAAAATTTTTAAATACATTCCCTGATTTGGGATTAACTTCATGAATTTGACAATAGAGATATTGAAAAATAGTAAGGGATTCTTCGCTAAGTATGGTAATGCTGTTAGCATTATATTAATTGGTATAGTCTCTTTATGTTATATCATCTTTTCAGCAATGGCTAATGCTGACCTTGCTGAAGGCCGTTTCGCTCTGTTCATGGATGAATTGATTACATTTGACGGGGTGAAAAAAATTCTTCACCCTGACGGATGGGGCCATTTTATTTACAGTATTGTTGACGGCGGTGACCACAGGTACGGCAGAATACTATGGAATATTCTCTCGATTGTATCGTTTATTCCTGAACGTATATTTGGCGAAAAGGGGCAAATTTTCGCCTCGCGGATGTTTCTATCTCTGTCACTGCTGTCGAGTTACCTTATACTGAGTATAACCTTCTTGAGAAATAATGTCCTTCGGCTCATAGCCCTGGTATTGTTGTTATCATTGCCTTTCACGGCATATTATTCAACAATGCCGAAACCAGAGCCATTGCAACTGCTCTTTCTTTCCTTGTTTTTAGTTTTCGCGATAAGAAAAGAATTCCTATTTGGTTTTTATTGGATATTTCTTGGATTAGCTCTGGCACTAAAGGTATCATTGCTGCCGGTTGTTCTGTTTGTTATTGTATTTTCGTTTTATAAAGAAATAAGAAATCATAGCTGGTACAAATTCTTATTTTCCAGCTCAATGGTGGCAACAGGATTTATTATATCTGAACTTTATTTGTTGAAAACAATAATTTATAGAACTATGGATCCGGTTAAAGACCTGATTACCAGTATATTAGTTAACGCGAGGTTTGCCGGTGATGATCGATTGATTTCATTTTCTGATTGGTTCCTCTATATTATAAGGGGATATACCCGAATTCCACCATGGTTGATGATGACAATCCTGATTATATGTACATTATTCGTACTGTTTTATGTCATGCATTATTTCTCAAAAAACGGGAATAAACGTTTTCTGTACAGGGTTATTGATTTCTTTGAAGATGATGGAGTGATCTTTTTAATATTTGGTATGCTGATGATGTTTCCAGTTGTCGTATTCATAAAAAGAGTATGGGGATTTTATCTTCATGCCGGTACAGTTTTTTTGACAATCGGTTTTTTAATAATATCTGAAAAATTGATAAATATTAAAATTCTTTATTATCGATATCTGGGAATTTCAATATTAATATTGTTTTCTCTTACCAGTCTTTTATTTTGTACACCACATACATTATTGAAATTCAAGAAATTATCAAAGAGAACACAAAATGAATTATATATTAAAAGATACGAAGAATATTTATACATCAAGGATTTCTTAAAAGAAATATCTCCATACATAAATCGTAAAATAAATGTTTATTATGATCCCGTTTTGTTTTCGATAAATTCAACTGATAAATTCAAAATAGTCCCATTTTGGGGTCATTTTATTCACTATGAACACAGGTATGATATTATTATTTTTGAAGACAAACATACACCAGAGGGCAAGCTGCCTGCTGAAACAAATGTTTCCTATCCAATAGCAAAACTGGAAAAAGAAATGTATAAGACATATGTCATAAAAAAAGATAAACCTCTGTATTATAACATACTCGATTGTGAATTGACAGGAATAGAAATACTTGTTCGTGGTGATCTGTACCCCCAGATAAAGCATATTGGTTGTGGTGAAAAGAATCGATGATCTCAGGAATATTCATTGGAAAATAGCGGACTCACAACTCCAGTTCTCTTCCTTATCTTCAATCGGCCGGATACAACCCGGAGGGTCTTTTCCGCTATCAGAGAGGTGCGTCCGAAGTTCTTATACATAGCGGCTGACGGTCCTCGGGAAAATTATCCTGAGGATTTAAAAAAATGTGAAGAGACAAGAAAAATTGTACAGCATATTGACTGGGATTGTGAAGTCAAAACGCTGTTCCGCGAAAGGAACCTCGGGTGCAGGGTTGCGGTCAGTTCAGCGATTGACTGGTTTTTTGAAAATGTCGACGAGGGAATAATCCTTGAGGATGATACACTGCCTCATCATTCCTTTTTCTCATTCTGCCAGGACCTTTTGTCATATTATCGTGATGATACTCGGATCATGCATATTTCTGGAACGAATTTACGTTTTAGTAATGGAAAAAGTGGGAATACTACAAACAGCTATTATTATTCGATCTATAATTACATCTGGGGATGGGCAACCTGGAAAAGGGCCTGGGACTATTACGATGTCGACATGAAACAGTTTCCCGAATTTATTGAACAAAATCAGTTTGAAAATATCTTCAGCAGTGACAAATGTAGAAGATACTGGATAAATATCCTGGATAAAGTCAAAAAATGTGAAATTGATACCTGGGATTTTCAATGGTCCTTTGCTATCTGGTCCCAAAACGGACTTTCTATTGTTCCCCCGGTAAATCTTGTGTCAAATATCGGTTTTTCATCAGACTCAACGCATACAAGCGGAAAT
>CAZEPS010000191.1:0-8425 GCA_964514165.1 uncultured Leptospirales bacterium | reverse complement strand
GAATATAAAAGCCTCGTGATGACCGGGCCGGCAGGGTGTATGATTAGATTGACGGAAGTTCAGAAAGTTCATTTTCGTAAGCGGTGTTTCTGCCGTCAAGTTCCCGGGTAAGGGAGTCAAGTTCCCCATAGAGGGCGTCAATTCTGGTCTGAATGTCGTGACGTTCCCGTGAAAGCCTGGTTATCGCGTTTCCGTCACCCCGTGATGAAGCCTCGGCAAGATGCCGGTGGGTTTCGTCGAGAAGATCTTCGGCCGCAACTATATTTTCTTCCAGGGTTTCAATCCGCTTTTCAAGTGGTCTCAGCTCCCTGGACCTGCGGGACACTAACTCGGACCTGAGTTTTCTTACTTCCTTTTTGTTGACCGATCCGCCGTTATTCTTTTTATTCCGGGCTGTTTCTTCTTCTTCCCAGCCGATTTTGTCGAGAAAACTCTGGTATGATCCCTCATGTACCATGGCTGAATCCCCCTGAAATACGATAAACCTGTTTGCCAGGCCGTGAAGAAACATTTCATTGTGGGTAACGATAACAACGGCGCCGGGGAACGAGTCAATGGCAGCCATGAAGGAATCGCAGGCCTCCATGTCCAGGTGGTTGGTCGGCTCGTCAAGGAGCAGGAGATTGCAGGGGGAGGCGAGAATTCTTCCGAGCAGGACCCTGCTCTTTTCCCCTCCCGAGAGAACGGATATTTTTTTCAAAGCGTTGTCCCCCTCGAACATGAGGGCACCGGCGATGTCCCTGGCCCGCTGCCGATCGCATCCCGCGGACATGATTTCATCTTCAACAGTCATCTTTTCATGCAGATTAACGGTATTCATCTGGGCATAGTATGCCCTGGAGGTCATGTGATGCCGGGAAATATTTCCGGTCCGGGGTTTTAATTCCTCCTGCAAAACCTTCAGCAGGGTTGTCTTCCCTTTCCCGTTTTTGCCGATTACCGCGATACGGTCATGTCGCGCTATGGAAAAGGAGAGATTTTTAAAAAGAGGGGTCTCGTCATATCCAAAGGAAAGATTTTCACAGCTGAGTACGTATTTTGCCGGCAGGTCATGGTAGGAAAAGGAGAAATCCATTGTCTTTATCACTTCGAGTTTGTCCAGCCGCTCCCGCTTTTCCAGGGCCTTTATACGGGACTGAACGAGCCCCGCGAGCCTGGCCTTGGCGCGGAACCTGCTGATATACTGTTCAGTTTCCTTTCGCTTTTTTTGGTCATTGATGCGCGTTTTTTCGTATATCTCCTCTTCTTTAAGGATCTGGTCATAGAGCTTTTCCGTGTTCCCCGCGACTTTTCGAACGCCCTTCCGGTGAATTCCCAGGGTGTGGGTCACCACCTGGTCCATGAAACCCCTGTCATGGGTGATGAGCATGAGCTCGCCCTTCCAGGACCGTAAAAATGACGCGAGCCACCGTATCGAGATGACGTCAAGAAAGTTGGTCGGCTCGTCAAGGAGCAGAAGGTCCGGTTCCGAGACCAGGACCTTCGCCAGGTTGACGCGGACCTGGTAGCCCCCGGAGAATTCCCCCGGATGCCGATCCATGTCCTCCATGGAAAAACCGAGCCCCAGGAGAATTTTTTCCGCCTTCCATGTATCATCCGACTGATTTCCGGGAAGGCCGAGGCACACCTCCCGGACGACCGTTTCTTCCGTAAAATCGAGATGCTGTTTGACATGGCCGATGGTATAAAGATTCGGAATGCTGATCTCACCGGAGTCAGGATGCTCTTCCCCGGTGATCATTTTAAAGATTGTGGTCTTGCCGTGGCCGTTCCTGCCGGCCAGGCCGACCTTTTCCCCCGCGTTAATATGAAAGGATACGGACTCGAGGAGATCCTGGGCGCCGAAGGACTTGCTGACGTTTATGAATTTAATCATTTGTATAATTCTTTTACCATTAATATCAATGACAGTATCTTTAATTGAGAGGTATGACATGGTTGTCAACCATGTTTGCTGGTTTTAGAGATTTTATTATGGATGATAAAGATGAAGTGGCAGAATAAAAAGAAACCGCCCGGGCCCAATGACTATCACTCCCCGATACATTGAGCTGTCTGTGCATGCAGATTGAATATTGATACAAGTCACATCTGCATGGTACGCGGATGTGAATAAGTATTACACTCTCAGTGTCACCCCTGCGCTGGACAGCGCATCACTCACCCCTTGACAGCTATAAGAATAAACTGATCGTAGTCCGTGACCCGGCCGTCGTCGCCGGCCTTCTGAATCGTGTTGTACACGTGGTTGCTCACCACGGAAAAGTATTTCTCCTCAAAAAGCCGTTCCAGTTCAATGGGATTAAATCCATGGTGCTCGATATTGTCCCCCCCGTGGAAGGAACCGTCCTCTTTGACCAGGTCTGCCACGATGACCGTGCCGTCTTCCCTCAGGACTCGGTGGAACTCCCCGATCACTTCATGGATGTTCTTCACGTGGTGAAGGGTCATCAGTGAGAATATAAGGTCTATACCGGAGAGGCCGTGTTCCATTTCAAGCATGTTTCCTTCCAGGACGGTGACGTTTTCATGTTTGCCTAACTCGACCTTCTTTTTCAGTACTGACAGCATTGACGGGGACTGGTCAATCATCGCCAGGGACCGGGCCCGGTCCGCGAAGCGGAGACCCACGAGCCCGGTGCCGCACCCGAATTCCATCAGTGAGTGGCCGGAGTCTACCGTGAAATGCTTTTCCAGTTCACGGGTGAACCTCTCGGCCGAATCGATGACCTGGGGATTGTCCTCCCATGTGTGTGCCCTGTCCTGAAAATAATCGCTCATCAGTTTCAGGCTTTTTTCGCCGCTTCCAGCGCGGAGTCGTAGTCCGGCTCCTCGGCGATATCGGAGACCAGTTCCCTGTAGGTGACCTTCCCCTCTTTATTGATGACGAAAACCGCCCGGGCCGTTACCCCCTTCAGGGGGCCGTCGTCGATGAGGACCCCGTACTTCGTCGAGAACTCGCGGTTCCTGAAATCTGAGGCCACGGTGAGCCTGTCGATCCCCTCGGTAGCGCAGAAGCGCTGGGACGCGAAGGGCAGGTCCATGGAGACGATGGTGGTATCCACCGAATCGAGTTCCGCAGCCCGCTGGTTGAACTTGCGGGCCTCGGTGGCGCACACCGGTGTGTCGAGAGACGGCACCACGATGAGGAGCTGGGTCTTTTCACCGGAACCGCCGATCTCTTTGTCCGCGAGGGCCGTGGTGACAACGGTCGCCTTCGGGGCCCTGTCCCCGGTCTTTATTTCTGTTCCTGCAAGCTTTACGGGGTTTCCCTTGAATTTTGTCTCTGCCATGGGATGCTCCTTTTTTATGTAATTAAGGCTAAGAACTTGATTACAAATGACATGTTACAGCAAATATTATTAAAGGAGGTATTATTCCCTGAGGCTGTCGACAAGGACTCGATACGCCGCGTTGATCTCCTTCATCCGTTCCACGGCTTCGTGAACATCCTCCCTGCCGGTTTGTGCGACCATGTCCGGGTGGTGGATCTTCACCAGCCTGCGGTAGGCGGCCTTGATTTCGTCAATGCCTGAGTGCTCCGGTATACCGAGGAGTGCCCGGGCCCGGGCAAGGGGATCATTCACTGCGGCCGGGCCGTTCCGCTTTTCGCCCGGTTCCCCGCCGCAGCTGCCGGCATTTCTGCCATCACCGTCCTCTTTCTTCTTTCCGGCCTTCCTGCCGGTTTCCCTTTTCTCGAACAACTCCTCCCGGTAGCCGCCGGCCGCCCCGCCCAAAAACGAGGCCAGGCCCCGGGCCCTGCCGGCATCGCTCGCCAGCAGAACAAATAGTACCCGGCCGTCGACGGCAACCCGCACCTCTCCGTAGACCATTACCGAAATCTCCCGGTTGTTTTTGTACCGCCGGTCCGGGCCACCGTCTTTTCGCTGGTAAAGCCACCGGTACCCCGCCACTGAACTGTCGGCAGGCCAGTATTCGGTTTCGTGAAAGAGTACCTCCCGGTACCGGACAAAAATATCCGGGTATGACGGCGTTGCGTGCAGCATTTCCTCTTCATGAAACAGAAAATCAGGGAAGAAGTGAAGAGACTTTTCCCCGGTTTGTATTCCCGGAATCTCGAGGGAAGAGTAGATGTAAGAGGGGAGCTCCCGGGTGAACCAAACCTCATGGCGCCGGGGACTTTCACTATAAACAGGCTTTTCCTGAGCCGGGGTGGCACCGGACAGAAGCCAGGCATTGTCAGACTGGATGAGTTTCCGCACCCGGTCATACAGTTCGTTGTGAAAGAGGCCGCTCTCCCCCTCGAGGCGGTAATATATCGCGACCCGGTGCGTATACCGGTGGAGCAGCAGTTCCGCCGGGGGAACCAGGAAAATTCCCGCTCCCAGGGGAATGAGCAGCCAGAAAATGCCGGCTCCAGCGGCCGCGAGGGTGATTCCCAGGACGAGGGTTATTCCAGCCGCGGCGAGTATGCTCATGCGGCGGATCCGATTTTTCCTCTCGGCTATGGAGCCGGTTATTTCACCGGGGGAGGATTTCCGGTAGAGGGACCCCTTTCTTCGAACAGCCAGGGACGGGTTCTTTTCCATGAGACGCCGGTATCCGCTACGGTCGATTGACCTGAGGTATTCGGTTTCGGCCATCCCCGGGGGATTGACCACCGTGAATCGGACATCTCCGGACAGGAGCCGGATAAGCCGGTGAACGTGATCAATCATCAGGATTCCCGCGTACTGACATCAGGCTCATTTTGGAGAGATTGTTTATCCGTCTTCATACTGTAAATCCTGTCTAAAATCATCTTCCAGGTTTTCGAAAGGAGTGTGTAAAAAAAGAAAGACCCTCGTTTGGTCTGCCTCGTATATTCCCAGTCCGGCGGTAAAATGTCAAGAACCAAAGCCGGCGCGCTCTTCGGTCTCGGTTATCCGGTTTTCGCTGAGGCCGCCCCGGCGTAGTATTTCTCAACGGTCTCGAAGAAGGTGTCAATAGCGGCGAGGGGGGTGAGGGGAGGGATGTCGCACCCGGATGATATGACCCAGTTCGGATAACCGCCCATCCTGTCCAGAAGTTCTTCCGTCGCGACAGCCACACTTTCGGGGGATCCGCTCCTTAAAACCTCAACCGGGTCCAGGTTACCCATGATGATTCTATCGGCGGGGTATTTGTCGATCACCGCGGACAGGTCTATTGTGTTTCCGAGGTGGATGGCCCGGGCCCCGGTTTCCAGCACCGCATCGATCAGGGGCACCGTGTTTCCGCAGTTGTGGTACACCACCAGGAAGTTTTCGTCTTCAACGGATTCGATGATTCCCCTGATGTATGCGCTTGAGAACTCGGAACAGAGATTCGGAGAGAGGAGGCCGGCGGCCGGTTCCGCCATCACGATACCGCTGGCCCCGGCATTTTTGAACGCGGTTATGTAGGCGGTAAGGAATTCCGCCGATTTCCGCAGAACCCGGTGCACCAGATTGGGCTCCGTCATGCATTTAATCATGACCTCGGTCATCTCCATGAGGCGGCCGGCGAGAGAGAAGGGGCCGATGACCCCTGCCAGGACCGGCCTGTCGGTTATCGAAGAAGCGGCCTTTTCGATGGCCTTTACGTATTCACCGGCCCTGGCCGCGGTCACCGGGGGTACCGTCAGGTCGTCGATATCCGCTTCGGTCTCCAGCAGGCGGCCGGTCACCGTGGGGACCTCGTTGTCGGAAAAGACCACCTTCGCACCGAAGGCCTCGGCTTCGACAGAGAGATCCATGTTGCTTACGGCCGCGGCCGTCCCGTACCGGTCTGCTATCGCCTTCATGCAGTCTGCCTGTACCTCTCCATTCGTGACCAGTTTCCTGACCGTGGTCCCGATTATCCGGATGCCGGGAAACGAGAGAACGGGGAGGGGCTTTTTTACCGCCGAAGCCCTGAGTTCATCCAGCCACCGGTTCATGTTCCATGTCATGTTTTGTCTCCTTGTATTGACCTGTTGCAGTTACGTCATTCTGGTTATAAGATATATTTCGAAAGGGGTATGGTCTTGTACAACAAGCCCTGAATTTTGGACGATCATGCTGCGAAAATAAAAAAATGGTGACTTTCTGGAATGATTCTGTTATTATATACCGCGTGTATGGGACTATGTAATCAAAAAAATGAATTGACCCCATTCATCAAGGGGGATGGACTTAGCCCTGCGGGTTAATACTCCGAAAGCTGTTATAACACCTGGGATGAGGGACTCCTTGTGGAAATCTATATCTTAATTTCAATAGTATGCTGCATTGCCTATCTTTTTCTCGGGGTCCATGTCTTTACAGTGGAACCGGAATCAAAGTTGAACAGGATTTTCCTGGTTTTATGTTTCCTGTTCGCGTTGTGGTCTTTCTCATATTCCTATATATTTATGGCTGATTCCGTTGACGAGGTCTGGTTCTGGTATAAGCTGTCTTCATTCGGGTGGTGTAACTTTGCCGGGGTTACCCTTCATTTTACACTTGTTATGACCGGCCTTGAGAGGCGTTTCAAAAAATGGTGGCTCATTCCTGCGCTCTACATCCCGGGAATCGCTTCCACGGCGGTTGTCTTTTCTCCCCTCCATCTTGTCGCAAGTAATTTTACCATGATAAAGGGGGTATGGTTTGAGGTTTCCAACAAGGGCCCCCTGGGATATATCTTCCCCGTTTACTACAGCCTGTTCATTGGACTCGCATCGATAATAGTCCTGTTCTGGGTAAAAACGACCCCCATAATGAGGGAAAAAAAACAGGGGCGCATTTTTTTCGTTGGGATTCTGCTGACCCTGCTCCCGGGTGTTCTCATTAATAATATTCTTCCCCTGATGGATGTTAAGGCTGTCCCCGCGATCAGCTATTACTTCGGCCTGATATGGCTTTCCGGTGTTACCTACTCGATACGGAAATACAAGTTCCTTACAATCAACTCATCCATCGCCGCGGACACGATAATGGGACGAATCAAGGACTCAGTCATCCTGACAGACCAGGAGGGGAGGATCTTGAAGGCGAACCCGGAAACAATGAACCTCCTCGGATACAGCGAAGCCGCGCTCAGGGACCTGCCGATTCCAGACCTGGCCGAGGACGAAAAGGCGATGACTGAACTCTTCGAGAAGATGAAACAGCGTGACACGGCGTCCGAGGGTTCTGAAATACCCTTTAAGACCATTTCAGGAGAGACGATCCCGATGAACATCAGCGGCGCGTCGATCAGGGACGCCATCGGCGACGTCCTCGGGGTCGTGGTGGCCGGTTTCGATCTGCGGCCCAGGAAGCGACTCGAGTCCCTCAACGAGGAGCTTTCCGCCGCCAACAGGGGACTGGAAGAGGCACAACAAAAGGCCCAGCTCGACATGGCCATGGCGATCAACGTCCAGGCCGACCTGATGCCCTCGTCTCCCCCGGTCCTCGACGACTGGGACCTGGCGTTTCACTTCGAGCCTGCGGCGGGGATTTCTGGGGACATGTACGACTTCTACGTCGTTGACGGCAAACTGAAGGGGGTCTCCCTCTTTGACGTCAGCGGACACGGAATCTCATCGGGCCTTATTACGATCCTCGCCAGGTCGATTATCTCCCGGAATTTTCACCGCCATCTCAGGCTGAGGCTCAGCGACGTCATGGAGAGGATAAACCGGGAGCTCATCATTGATATCGGGGGCGTTGATCACTACCTGAGCGGCATCCTGCTCCGCTTCCAGGACAACATCGTGGAGTACGCGAACGCCGGGCACCACGATCTCCTCTACAAGAAATACCCGGGTAACAGAGTCAGCCTGGTCAGGCACAAGGAGCGGGAGGGTAAAAGCCTCTTCCTCGGCCTCGACAACGTGGACTACTCCTACGATTTTTTAAAATTCAAGATCTTTTCAGGGGACATCCTTTTTCTCTACTCGGACGGCCTGGTGGAGTGCCTGAACGATTCAGGCGAATGCTTCGGCGCCGACCGCCTGCACCAGACCCTCCTGGCCGCCCCGGACGGGAGCGCCGAGGAGGCCGCCAGTTATATCTACCGAACCTATAAGAGTTTCATCGGGGACAGGAAACCGGCCGATGACCTGACCTTCATGGTCATCAGGAAAAAATAGGTCGTTATAGAGCCATTTAAAATTCATGTCAAATATGCATGTATTCACCTGTCCCCCCTGCGGAAAGGTGCTGAGCGTGATCCCTTTCTCCAAAAAAATTTGGAAAAAATTCCGGATTAAAAAGTTACGCTTACCTTCGCGGTAATGCCGTACCGGTGGTCCATTCCCTGCAGGTATGAAGGATTGCTGTTAATAGTATAGCTCAAGAGCTTGTACTGGATGAAGTCTTTTTTTACATTTCCCAGAGATTTTCGTGCAATTAATAAATCATATAGCAAAAAAAATACACCCGTGGAGCAGGGGAACAAAACGAAAAGCCGCCAGAAATGGCGGCTTTTCGTTTGAGCGGGTGATGGGAATCGAACCCACGTG
>CAZEPS010000190.1:5786-8434 GCA_964514165.1 uncultured Leptospirales bacterium | reverse complement strand
AAAAGGGGGGGTATATACCCCCCCTTTTTTTGTTTAAAGAATAATTAATTTCAGCAGGTGCTGCCACCGTAAATTACGAAACCTGTCTCATAGGGAAGGTCATGATAATCGATGGTCAGCCCTGGGCTTGTTTCTAAATATGTTTGAAGATAATCATCAACAACTACCGGTATACCGTTTAGTGACTCAGGTTTTCTTTTGCTGTTATCCTGCTCATCCAGAGCAAGTCCCATACGGGGACCGCCTCACCCAAATCCGGCGAATGAAATTCTTAGAACCGGTGATGAATATTCCGAATCCTTCAATACCTCTTTAATCTTCTCCTCGGCGTGGCTTGTTATGATAATATTCATTCTATTTTCTCCGATTTTTTAAGCACTTGATTTTTAATATAACGATTATCCTCAATATTTTCAAGTTATTTTTTATTATTTTAGTATTTTTTTAAATATTAAAACTTCTTGAATTTATTGACAGGCCCGTTTACTATTGATACAATTGTTTAAGAAAATCAACAGGGGGCTGTCATGATTAAATATGATTTACTTGTCATTGGTGGAGATGCAGGAGGAATGAGCGCAGCGTCCCAGGCCAGGAGGATCGATAAAAATATTTCTATCGGTGTTTTAAACAAGGGTGAACACGTTTCCTTCGCGGCGTGCGGCATGCCCTATTTTATCTCAGGAGATGTTGGGCATGCTGATGATCTTAAAGCCATCAATCCGGATGACTTCATGAAAAAGAGGAATATCCAGATTTTTGTCAAACATGAAGCCCTGAGAATTGATTTTATGAACAGGATTGTCACAATACAAAATGAAAAAGGAGCAGTTGACTACGGATACGGAAAACTGGTCATTGCCACCGGGGCCACCCCCATAATACCACCGATTACGGGTGTGGACAGTGAAAATGTCTTCTTCCTGAGGAACCTTTCAGATGGTATTGCCATCCAGAAATATATAGCAGAAAAAAAACCGAAAAAAGGCATAATTATCGGTGGCGGTTTCATCGGGCTCGAGATGTCAGAGGCCTTGAGAAAACTTTCAATTGAAACAACTCTTCTTGAGCGTGAGGAATCAGTTGCCCTGACCATGTCACCGGATGTCCGCCAGATAATACTCGATGAACTTGCCGCTTATGACGTTGCTGTCCGTACCGGAACCACGGTCGAGTCAATATCAAGGGATGGTGACAGGCTCATTGTATCCACTGCTTCTGAGAAATATGAAGCTGAGTTCGTAATCGTCAGCACCGGAGTCAGGCCAGCCACGGAATTTCTCAAGGAAACTGAACTCGCAATGACCGATTTCGGCGCCATAGTGGTAAACGAAAAGTCAGAGACAAATATCACGGGGGTATATTCTGCGGGTGACTGCGCCACCGTCATAAACCGTATTACCGGTAAAACAGACTACATGCCCCTCGGAACAACCGCGAACAAGCAGGGGCGGGTCGCCGGCCTCCAGGCTGTCGGTATTGAAACGGAAATCTTTCCCGGCATCGTCGGGTCACAGCAGGTCAAGGTTTTCGGTCTTGAGATCGGCAAAACCGGTTTTAACCGTGCTGACGCAGAGCGGGCAGGCATACCGTCTGAAACAGGGAACTCAAGCTGGAATTCCCGGGCCGGATATTACCCGGGATCGGAAAAGGTTCATGTTTTAATCACGATAAACAGCGAAACCAGGAAGGTTATCGGGGGTGAAGTCATTGGCAGGGATGGAGCTGCTCATCGATCAAATTTCATCGCCATGGCGGTAGCGACCGGCTTGACCGTCGAGGAACTCGCTTACATGGACCTCGGGTATGCTCCACCATTTTCCCCGGTATGGGACCCGATTAACAGCGCGGCCCAGGTAATGGTCACCAGAGAAAGGACCAGAGGGTTTCACGAGGGGTAAACTTCATTTTCATATACCTGATCCTTCGTCAAAATACAACTCTTCCGCCCTCCCCTGAACGATACGAACCCCCGGGGGCACATCGCGGGTTATCCAGACATTGCCGCCGATTTCAGATCCCCTCCCTATGGTGACACGCCCGAGTATGGTAGCCCCGGAATAGATGACCACGTCGTCCTCTACTATCGGGTGGCGCGGTATCCCCTTTATCGGCCTGCCGTTCTCATCAAGGGGAAAACTTTTTGCCCCGAGGGTGACCCCCTGGTAAATCCGGACGTTGCTACCGATGATCGCAGTCTCACCTATTACGACCCCGGTGCCGTGGTCGATAAAGAAATGCTCCCCTATCTGGGCGCCCGGATGGATATCGATGCCGGTGGTTGAATGGGCCATCTCTGTGATTATTCTCGGGATAAGCGGCACCGCCAGGGAATAGAGCTCATGGGCTATACGGTAATTAGTAAGGGCGGACATGCTCGGATAACTGAAAATCGTCTCCCCGACCCCCTTGGCTGCCGGGTCCCCCTCATAGGCTGCCTGGGCATCGCTGGAAAGATTCTGTCTGATGCTGTCGAGACGGATAAGGAAAGCCCTGCATATCTGCCGGGCCCGGTTTTCGCAGTCCTCGCAGCTGACTCCCCCCTCTTCAGCGCATGAAAAACAGAATCCTCTCTTTATCTGCTCCGAGAGAATACTGAAGAGCCTGTCCAGGGATGAGCCGATATGATATTTCATGGTCTCAGGCCT
>CAZEPS010000190.1:0-5776 GCA_964514165.1 uncultured Leptospirales bacterium | reverse complement strand
TGAGTTGATGAAATATCCGGGGAAAATAATCGACTTGATGAGACCCATGGCCTTTCCAAGTTCTTCCACCGAGGGCATGGGATAGTTATGGACCGCCCGGTGAAACACCCCGCGGTAAGAGGAGGGTTCGCAGAGTCTGTTGACAATCTCTGTCAGTTCCTCGTCCCTCAGGTAGGCGTTCTCATCGTTATAATGATTTGCTGTATGCTTAACGACCTTTATCTCTTTTGCCATCTGTTTACTCCTGGAACAACGGCGTGCTTATATAGCGTTCCGCCGTATCGCATACTATAGTTACGATTGTCTTTCCCCTGTTTTCCGGTCTTTGGGCGACCTGCACCGCGGCGAATACATTTGCTCCTGCGGAAATTCCTGCGAAGATTCCCTCCTCCCTGATGAGCCTTTTCGCCATGGCAATGGCGTCATCATTGGACACCCGTATAATTTCGTCAATTACATCCATGTTCAGTATCGGCGGGATAAATCCGGCACCAATTCCCTGGATCATGTGTTTTCCCGATTCCCCCCCTGACATGACCGGGGAATCCTCCGGTTCCACGGCAACGGCCCTGAAATCATTCTTTTTCTTTTTGATCACCTCGGACACCCCGGTGATGGTGCCCCCGGTCCCGACCCCGGCGACAAAGATATCTACAGTTCCGTCAGTGTCATTCCATATCTCCTCCGCGGTAGTTTTCCGGTGAATTTCAGGGTTCGCGGCGTTTTCAAACTGCATCGGGATAAAGGCGTTTTCATGCTTCTCCGCCAGTTCCCGGGCAGCGTCAATGGCCCCCTTCATCCCGTCTGAAGCAGGTGTGAGGATTATTTCCGTCCCGAATGATTTGAGGACTGACCTCCTTTCCAGGCTCATGGACTCCGGCATGGTTATAATAAGCCGATATCCCTTTACAGCGCAAACCAGGGCCAGGCCGATTCCGGTGTTGCCGCTCGTCGGCTCTATTATCACCGTGTCCCTTTCAATGATCCCCTTTTTCTCAGCATCCTCGATCATGGAAAGACAGATCCTGTCCTTGACGGAACTGGCAGGATTAAAAAATTCCAGTTTCCCGAGCACCAGGGCGTCCGCTCCATCCGTAACCCTGTTCAGTCTCACCAGGGGCGTTCCCCCTATCAGCTCTGCTACAGTCTGGGCTATCTTCACTCGTAATCTCCTTCCATATCTTATTGTATATCTTTATTCGGGTGCCATCATTTATAATTATACAAGTATACCAAAAATATATTCATAAATCAAATATTATGGGAACCCCTAACATGAAAATGCATAAGTATGTATTTTCATGGTTTCTCAATGAGAGGTGTATCGCGCCTCTCATGAAAAACTATTAAGTAAACAGAAGCTTCCCTGTGGGGTACAGTTATGTTGTTTTCGCAGTATTGTCCCTCGGAAGGGGACGCATGTACTGGTAGAGATAGGCCTTAATCTTCCCGTTGTACAGCTTCCTGTTTTTCTCAGGCTGTTTCCCGAAATGCTTAACGAAATCAGTGTTGGATGAGAGGATAAAAAACGACCAGGTTTCGAGCCGCTCGCAAAGTTCACCGAGAAACCGGTAGATGGCGGCTGTTTCATTCCTGTCGGAAAGCCTTTCACCGTAGGGGGGATTCGTCACCATGCAGCCGTATTTCCTTTTTGAACTGAATTCCTGTACCGGTTTCTTCTGGAAGACAATGTCATTCTCCACCCCGGCCCTGGCGGCGTTTTCTTTCGCGACCCGCAATACGGAAAGATCGCTGTCAGAGGCGTATACCTCGCCCCCCTCCCCTGTCACTGCTTCCCCTGCTTCATCCCGGACACCGCGCCATGTCTTTTCGGGTAGGAAAAACCATTTTTCAGCGTCAAATTCCCGTGAGATGCCTGGAGCGATGTTCCGTTCAAGCATGGCCGCCTCAATCACGATGGTCCCGGCCCCGCAAAAGGGATCAGCCAGGATACGGTTCCTGTTCCATCTCGAGAGCCTGACAATCGCCGCCGCCAGGGTCTCCCTCAGGGGGGCCTGCCCCTGCATGAGCCGGTATCCCCTCCGGTGCAGGCCGGGACCGCTCGTGTCAAGGTACACTGTCGCGTTGTCTTTATGGATAGAAACCTCGATTCGGTAATTGGGGCCGTCTTCGGGAAATGTTTCTGTACGGAACTTTTTCTTCATAACGTCAATTATCGCCCGCTTGCTTATTGACTGGCAGCTCGGCACACTGTGGAGCCTGGAGGAAACCGATTTTCCGGTGACGTGCATCCGTCCCCTTTGCGGAATAATATCGTGCCATGAAATGGATGAAATTCCATCGTAGAGCTCGTCGAAATCACCGGCCGGGAACCTTCCCACCTCGAGAAAGACCCTCTCCGCGCAGCGCAGCCACATGTTGCACCGTGCCACGTCCCTTCCGTCACCCCTGAACGTGAGGAGACCGTTATCAACGGTGACATCATCGATACCGAGCTCATTGAGTTCCCGCGCCACGATGCTTTCAAGTCCGAAGGATGTTGTTGCAGCTATTGTGTAGTAAGGCATGGATAATCAGGGGAGGATTCCCTCGACCCCCCTGATCAGTTTTTCCGTGAATCCGTGGAGGTCGGTCATCTCACCGCGGTCAAACCGGAAGCCGATGGCCCCCTCGTGGCCCCCGCCGTTTTCAATTGAAAACATTTCGAGCACCTTTCGGACGTCGAATTTCTTGTAGTCGGTGCTTCTCCGCATGCGGAACTGAACCAGTTTTTCCCGCTTGTACACGTCATCAAAGACAACCAGGCTCAGCTTTCCGCTCTCTTCAGCGAGCAAGTCAGCTACTGATCGTGAAACGCTTACCACCGTGTCCCGTTCAAACTCCTTCTTCAGTTTCTTCATTTCAGCATTATCGAGAATGACATAACCAAATGCTTCAGAGAACTTTTTCTTCTGAAGCATAATATTAAAGAATTTCTCTTCCCTGGTTGACAAGCGCTGAATTTCATCAAAGACCTGCTTCATGTCCCTGAAGTTAGTGTCTTTTGTTGTCTTTTTTTCAAGAAGGTCGTTATACAGTCTGCTGAAAAAAATATAATACTTCCGTTCCCGTTTTGTTTTCAGGAACTGCCCCATGTTTGAATCACCGATAACGCCAGTCAGTATCGAAAGCACGATGTTTCTTGAAAAAACCGTCGAGATATTGAACTGCTCCAGAATTTCAGTTTTTTTTTGAAGCTTCAGTGCT
Organism: uncultured Leptospirales bacterium; assembly: GCA_964514165.1. GTDB lineage: Bacteria > Spirochaetota > UBA4802 > UBA4802 > UBA5550 > CAZEPS01. Next base: position 2,569 of record CAZEPS010000190.1, on the reverse strand, counting down.
ATCAGCCCCACGAGTTCGCAGGCAGACGAAGCCTCGGTTACCAGGCTGTAGTCGGTGTCCCCTATGTACCTGCTGTCCGCGCCGATGTGATGGTCAATTTCAATGGTAATTGTTTCTTTTTTTTTGAGCATGGAGTCGATTTTCCTGTTTGAATCTACCATAGAGGGCTTCGGGGTATCACAGACAATGATGGTATCGTAACTGCCGGCCAGTTCCTCACTCTTTTTCACGTGTTTGATCGCGTTATAAGTGCAGATGTTAATCAGGTAGTTGAAATGTTCATGGACTTTTCCAGGGATGTAGACAGTCACATCCTTGTTGAACTTACTGATGAGAAGTGCAACGGCAACCATTGACGCTACACAGTCTTCGTCAGGATTTTTATGGCCGAGAATGAGAAAATGATTTCGTTCGACAAAGGCGTTGATGATATTGTTTATAATAGAATTTTTTCTGTGTATGGTTTCTATTGTTTTTTTATTCATTTTTTTTCTCGTTATTTTTAGTTGTTTTTACATCCCTGGCAGTTACAACTTTATTCCTCCCTTCTTCCTTGGCAATATACAGGGCCTTGTCCGCCTTTTCACGAATTGTTTTCAACTCGTTTCCGCTCTCAGGGAAAGCTGCCAGACCCTGGCTGGTGCTGATCCTGGTAATCTTCCCCCCCAGCGATTTCAGGGTATCGAGGATTTCTACCTCACCCCGAATCTTTTCCGCGATTTCAAATGCCTCGTCAATGGCAGTATCAGGCATGATGATGGTGAATTCATCACCCCCGTACCTGGCGAGAATATCTTTTTCACGGAGGCTCCTTCTGAAGACCCTTACCACATCGAGTATTATTTTGTCCCCCGTGTCATGGCCGTACTCATCGTTAATCTGCCTGAAGTAGTCAAGATCAACCATAACGATGGAAAGCGGTTTCTGGCTGTTTTTCGCCTTCTCATAATAATTCCCCATGGCGTCGTCGAGAAAACGTCGGTTATAGGCCCCGGTCAATTCATCAGTAATAGCCCGTTTTCTTGCCTCCTCGCCCCAGTGTACCATGTCAGAGAGGAATTCACCGGTATCCTTGAGACGCTGTGCGGTAATATTCAGCATCTTGTACATAATCTTTGTCGCGATTTCCGGGTGGGTATCGATCAGATCAAAGAAATCATTTTCATGCAGGCCGATGAGCCTGCTGTCTTCCCTGAACGTGCATGTAGCGGACCTCGGGGCGTTTTCGAATATGGACATCTCACCGAAAAAGGTTCCCCTGGTAAAGGAGGCTATCTCCTTTCCCATGCCGTCCGGAAGCCTTATGGAAATTACCACCATCCCGTCCTTGACGATAAAAAGCTCGTTCCCCTCGTCTCCCTCGTTAAAGAGAATCTCCCCTGACAGCCGGTCAAACTCCCTGAGCTTGTCTATGATAACGGCGAGTTCCTTCTCAGAAAGCTGTGAGAATATGTCTATCTCCAGTAAAAATGCTATGTTCTCTTGTGTCTTTTCCATCATTCCTAATCCATTGTAGTATTACCCCGCGGTAACGATAACGCCTCCGCCGCTGTCTCTCGCCTCAAACATCTTCTCAAAGGCGATTCTGGTCAGTTCTTTGTTGTCCCCGGCGTGAAGGGGATATGCCGCGATCCCGAGGCTGAATGTCAGGGTTATATTTCCGTCCCCGATTATTTCTTTCAGATTTATTCCGGTGAGGCTTTTTCGCATAGTTTCAGCCATGGTCAACCCAAAATCGAGATCAGTCGCGGGAAGCACGGCCGCGTATTCGTCTCCCCTGTACCGAATCGCAATATCGTTTTCCCTGAGCAGGGTCTTCATGGTATCGGCAATCAGCCTCAGTGTTTTATCTCCGGCGTCATGGCCGTAGGTGTCGTTAATCGGCTTAAAATTGTCCGGCTTGACCATTATCATGATCGTCGACTCCCCGTACTCCGGTAGGAGTGTGGCGAAGTCGTCCTCGAGAAAAGTTCTATTGTATAATCCGGTGAGCTTGTCCCTGAAGAGCTGTCTCTTCAGATCCTGTATCCACTGGGATTTTTCCGAGATAAGTCTGTTGGTGCGCCGTATCCTCCCGGCAACCCGGACCAGGAGTTTATGCATGATACCTGCCGAAATCGCCGGGTTATCCTCAAGGATTTCATCTATGGAGATACCCCTGCCGGGGAAAACAAGAAGTTCAGTGGCCTTTTGCGCAACCGCGGACGCCGACATCGAGGCGTTCTCAAAAAAATCGAGTTCCCCGAAGGTTTCTCCCTTTATGAAGCGGGCGAGATCCATCTGGTTATCCTTTCCAAAGCTTTTAGATATCAGTATCTCACCGTCTCTGACGATGTAAATCCCGTCACTCTGTCCCCCCTCGTGAAAGATTACCTCCCCTTCACCGTACTGTACCATGCTGCTGTTCATCGCGACGCTTTCAAGTTCGGTTTTCTTAAGATCACTGAATATTTCAGAATTCCGCAGCAGTTCTATCCTCTCATCCATTGTACGCGTTCCACCTCCGCTCTTCTCTTGCTATGAATCTGTTGAACTTTCCCGGCTCTTCAATCATAACCGTGACCGGATA
>CAZEPS010000189.1:0-8464 GCA_964514165.1 uncultured Leptospirales bacterium | reverse complement strand
AGACTCGTCGGTTTTATGAAAAAAACAGTATTGATATTGATTTTCGTTCTTATTCCCTGTACCCTCTTTTCCCATGAACAGAAGGGAAAAGGAATATACCTGCTCGGTGATTCGGCTTCGGCACTTGGAAGGGGCGGGACCGGTGTTACCTCTTTCGGCTCTGAGTTTTTTTACATCAATCCAGCTGCTACGGGAAAAGCCGAGCGGTACGATATCAGCATGCAGTATGGTACGATTCCAATTGATACCCGGTACATTAATCCTGATTTTACCATCGCTGTTCCTACATCCTACGGGGTGTACGCGGCGTCTTTGAGATATGTCTTTTTTCCCCATAGTTCTGATCTTGTTTCAGGATACGGCGCCTCTATCGGCGCTTCCAGGGAGATTACCAGAAAACTGTACCTCGGCATATCGGCAAATTTCTTTCACGGTGAAGCTTACCGCGATAACTACCCCGTTAACAAAAGGGAGAGGAAGATTTACGGGGGAAGCGCTCTCGGTTTTATTTACTGTATATCGGGGACGAAAAAAAAATACGGATTTGGTTTTTTTGAACCGAAAATCGGCATGTCGGTAAATATCGGGTACCCCCTGAAAGATTTCGACTCAACGGTTAATTTCAACACGGCGACGTTCGGCTACAGCTTCGATTTCGTGAGATACAGGTATTTTTCCATAGGTTTTTACAATGACGTTACCGCCTATAACTATAAATATTTCCCTGTCAAGGCGGGGCTCGAGTCCATAATCTATGATACGATTATTATAAGGGCCGGATTCATCCTTCCCAATGCCTATGATTATGGCGACGTAACCATGGGGCTCGGCGTAAAATTCAATTTCTGGAACCTGGACGGTTCTTTTAATTATTCATTGTGCCATTATTCCAGGAACAGGTTTACCCACTATCTCGGCTTGAACATCAAGATTGGCTGGCTTGACACGATCCCACCCCATACTGAAATAGAGACCGATTACGACTATTTTTCCCCGGAGAAAAACGGTAAACAGGATTTTATTCATTTCTCTCTGGACGCCAGCGATGAGAGCAGGTTAAAGGGCTGGATTCTCCAAATAAGGGACAGCAGGGGCGGCTTGGTCAAGGTGTACAGGCATTCAGGCAGGGACATGGTTGAAGATCTCTCCGTAGGTGAATTTTTCAAGCGTCTTTTCCAGAAAAGAGAGTCTATCATTGTGCCGAAACGCATTCTGTGGGACGGCACCGATGAAAACGCTGATCCGCTTCCAGACGGGACTTATGCCTATTCATTCAGTTCCTGGGATGAACGGGACAACGTTTCTGAGCATAAAACCGGAACAATTGTTATTGATAATATATCCCCGGAAGTCAGTTTGAAAATAAATGAGAAGCTCTTTTCGCCGAATGGAGATGGAAGAAAGGATTATCTCTTCATTAATCAATACACCAAAAGTGAAATCCTTGACGAATGGCAGGCTGGTTTCGTTAACGCCGGCGGAGTACAGGTAAAAAGCTATGCCTGGGACGGGAGTACGGTTCCGAAGCTGTTGAGATGGGACGGGAAGGATGACCAGGACAGTGATCTTCCCGAGGGACTCTATTCCTATTACATACAGGGCAGGGACCGTGCCGGGAATGAAGCAAGAGAAGAAATTAAAAACGTCACCCTGACGAGAAAAATTGAAATCGCAGATATACGTCTCTCATCTGATATCTGTTCCAACAATAATGAATCATCAATAAATTTGTTTCCGAAGCTTTCGAGTAACTATGGTCTTGAAGCATGGAAGATAACCGTGTATGATTCCCGGGACAATCCGGTGAGGGAATTCAGCGGGGGGAAAACGATCCCCCATATTCTTACCTGGGACTGCCTGGACAGCGATGGTGAGGTTCTCGGTGACGGGACGTATTTCGTTCAGCTGTCTACAACCTTCAGCTCAGGGAATCAGCCGGAATCTTTCAGGAAAATTATTACTAAAGACAATACCCCGCCGAAACTGGGCGTATCTCACAGCCCGGGTCTGTTCTCTCCGGATGGAGACGGTGAAGATGATCTCTGCATTATCAGGACAAGAGCCCGGGACGAAATCGGTATAAAAAACTGGAATATTAATATCATTTCCCCTGCAGGTGAAATATTTAAAAATTTTTCCGGGAGGGGCGAAGTTCCGGAATATGTTGTATGGGACGGCATCGGGGATAACAGGGAGAGGGTTGAATCTGCGGTTGATTATCATATCCAGATTGAGGCCTGGGACAGAGCAGGTAATTACGGAAAATCTGACCTTGACAGGCTTCCGATTGACATACTTGTCCTGGTTACCGAGCGGGGATTAAAGATAAGGATAAGCAATATTGAATTCGCCTTTGGGAGCGATAAACTGCTGAGGCAGGGTAAGAGGATCCTTGATAAGGTTTATTCCATACTCCTGAAATATGAAAACTATAGAGTGGTCATTGAAGGACACACCGATGATATCGGGGACGAGGATTTCAACCTGGAACTTTCTGAGCGGAGGGCTGAATCAGTGTATGAGTATCTTTCATACCATGGAATAAGCAGAGACAGGATGTCTTATCTTGGCATGGGTGAAACTGTTCCCCTGTTCCCGAATGACTCCATCGAGCACAGAAGAAGGAACAGGCGCGTTGAATTTCTTCTGATAAAAAATGACGCTGAATAGCATGGTGACTGTTTTTACAGATTTAGACGGGACCTTTCTCGATCACCATACTTACAGCTATGAGAAATCGCTGCCGGGGATGAAACTCCTGAATGAGAATGGTATCCCCCTTGTACTGGTATCAAGCAAGACCTTCAGCGAGATGAAGATCCTTCATTCTGAGCTGAATATGAGCACACCCTTTATTTTTGAAAACGGCGGGGGGTTAGCCATCCCGAGTCCGGATAGTTCGTACTATGACACCGAATTGATGGGACTTTCAACCGAAGAATTGAGGGGAAAATTTCCACTGGTCCGGGAGGCTCTCAGGTCGGAGTGCAGTCCCGTTATTGACATGAGCGCAGGGCAATTGAAAGCGCTGACCGGACTTACGTATGACCGGATACCCCTGGTAAAAGACCGGATGGCATCCTTTCCTTTTATTATTGATAACAGCCAGGATCTCTCAATCCATGATCTGAACAGGGTAAATGATGAACTTATGACAAAGGGGCTCATGGTAACCAGGGGAGGCAGGTTCTATCATTTTTCGTCGGTGTCGGCCACGAAGGGGAAAGCCATTGCAAAAGTACGAAATATGATGCAAAAAAAAAATGATTCAGTCATAAAGACTGTCGGCATTGGAGACAGCGAAAATGACATTCCGATGTTTCTTGTGGTGGACCATCCCTATCTCGTAAAAAAATGCGACGGATCCTGGATAGAAACAGGTTTGCATGATATTCATAAAACCGACGGAATCGGGCCGGATGGTTTTACGGAATCGGTTCGTGAAGTAACAAAAAAGTATCAGGGGATATAAGATGGTTCGGGGAATTCTTCAGATAGCGCTGGACGTGCTTGGTTATTTTTTTGAACAGGTAAAACGGTTGTTTTCATGGGTAATTGATACATTTCTTGAAATCAATATTTTTGAAAAGCTGATCCTTGCCAACACCCTGGCGGCATTTATCGCGGTTGTCCTTCCGGTGGCCAGGTTTACCATTTTTGACAGGCCCCATGACATCAATAATCCCCTGTCGGTTTATCTCACAGGGATAATTTTAATTATGCTGGTAACGATTCTGTACCCTGGAATTATATCAGTCGCGGCACGATGCGGGGGAAACACGGTATATTTCATATGGTTTCTCGTACTCTATGTTACCGATGGAATCAGCAGGGCCCATACAGAACCGACCTTCAGATACACCGCGGGCGTTTTTATTAACATGATTGTCCCGGTGGTGTTTGTTATACTGTCAATGATGAGTTTTATAAAGGAATATAGAAGATAATGGGGGCTTCTAAAAACTCGTTTTTGGATGTGCCCTAATTTCAGTTTTCTAGATTATCTATTTCTATGAGTGGGAATATTTCTATGCCTTCATCAACCAGTTCCCTGGCTTCATTGTACGTGGTATTTCCGTAAATCGGCTTTTCTTCTTCAAGGCCGTAATGGATGGAACGGGCGGTGTTACAGAAATCCTGACCCACGTTTTCAAAATTTTCTTTTACGAAATTATTAAGAGCCCTTATCTGTTGAAACAGGTTCAGGCTTTCACTGGAATTATTCAATCGTGTCGATGATTTTGTCTGGATTGAACAACCTGTATAGATTCGCTTTACATCAAATGTCTCGCACACGGGACAGGCAACCAGTTTTGAATCAAGCTGTTCCCTGTAGGTACGGTAATCGTTGAAACAGCCTTCAAAGCGGTGCCTGTTGCAGCATTCAAAATCGATTGAAATCATTGGAACCTTTTAAAAATCCTATTTCAGTATACTGTTATTATCCATGAAATTCAATAATTTATGTATAATATATCACGTACTATCAGGTCCATATTCGGTCAATACAATTTGATATATATTGAAAGGATGTGTATTCATTCATGAGTACATCTATAAATCGGTTTATTACAAAATGCAAATGGGATAAAACCGATTTAAACCAAAATACGTACTCCAAAGGGAACCTCTTGATTAATTAATAGAGGTTCCCATATTTTTTAACTTGATTTTTTTATTGCTCAATAATTTTTTTGTACTTTTAAATAATGGAGATTACGTGAATTTCATGGAGGTATCCGGCAATGTCCAGGCATAAATTTCAAACAGAAGTGAACCAGCTGCTTCACCTTATCATTCACTCCCTGTACTCTCACAAGGAGATTTTCCTCAGGGAACTGGTATCGAATTCTTCGGACGCCCTTGATAAGCTGAAGTTCCTCACCCTGACTGATGAGAAACTGAAAAAAATTCCTTTCGAGCCACGTATTGACATATCGTTCAGCAAGGAGGAAAAATATCTTGTTGTGTCCGATACCGGAATCGGTATGAATGAGGAAGAGTTAAATGAAAACCTCGGGACTATCGCCCGATCAGGGACCAGGGGTTTTGTTGAACGGATGACCGGTGATGAAAAGAAGGACTCAAATTTGATCGGTCAATTCGGCGTCGGATTCTACTCCTCGTTCATGGTTGCGGACAAAGTGGAAGTGTTAAGCAGGAAGGCCGGCGAAGAGGTGGCCCATAAATGGATCAGTGACGGCAAGGGAGAATTTGAAGTCGAAGAGGCTGAACGGGACACTTACGGCACCACGGTAAAACTCTACCTGAACGAAGAAGGGATGGAATACACAAACAAGTGGACCATAGAGAACATCGTAAAAAAATACTCCAATCATATTTCGTTTCCGATTTACCTGCATTATGAGGAGAAGGTAGAAGAAGACAAGGACGACAAGAAGGAGAAGAAATCAGAAGAAAAGGTTGAACAGATTAATTCGGCATCTGCCATGTGGCAGAGGCCGAAAACCGAACTCACCGATGAGGATTACAGGGAGTTCTACAAAACGATTTCTCACGATCTTGATGAACCCCTGCATTACATACATACCCATGCCGAGGGGACCCTGGAATACACGACACTTTTTTTTATTCCAAAAAAGGCCCCCTTCGATCTCTTCAGGGCGGATTATCAGCCAGGTGTTAAGCTCTATGTAAAACGTGTCTTCATCACTGATGATGAGAAAGAACTCATGCCGGTGTACCTCCGGTTCGTCCGGGGTGTTATCGATTCTGAGGATCTTCCCCTGAACGTGAGCAGGGAGATATTACAAAAGAACCGGGTTCTGGCAAAGATAAAATCATCCTCGGTCAAGAAGATACTCGGCGAGCTGGAAATGATCCAGAAAAACGACCGGGATAAGTATAATGAGCTCTACCGGGAATTCGGCATACCGATAAAGGAAGGGCTCTACCAGGATTTCGAGAACAGGGATTCGCTGCTTGAACTGGTCATGTTCAAATCGACCGCTGTTGACGGGTACACCACCCTTTCCGAATACGTTGAAAGAATGCAGTCAGACCAGAAGGCTGTCTATTATATTACCGGTGAAAAAGAAGAGAACCTGAGGAATTCACCACTCCTTGAAATGTACAAGGACAAGGGGGTGGAGGTCCTCATAATGGTCGACGAGATAGATGACATCATCATCACCTCGGTCATGTCCTACAGGGATAATCAGTTCAAGTCAGTGAACCGGAGCGATGCCACTGACGACCTGAAAACCGACGAGGACAAGGAGAAGGAAAAAAAGATAGAGCCCTTGATAAAAAAGATACAGGACGCCCTCGGTGATGAAGTAAAAGAGGTGAAAGCGAGCACGAGGCTCATGGATTCACCTTCATGCATCGTGGCGGACAGCAGTGATCCGACAATCCAGATGCAGGGTATTCTCAAGGCAATGGGTCAGAAGGACCTGCCTGAGTTTAAACCGATACTTGAGATTAACCCCGAACACGAAATCGTGAAGAAACTCGAATCTACGGAGGATGAAGGACTGGTAAAAGATTACAGCTTCCTGCTCCTTGAACAGGCCATGCTGATCGAAGGGGTCGAGCTGAAGAAACCAAAGGAATTCGCAGAGCGGTTAAACCGCATTATGAACAGGGCCCTATAAATAAAAAAGGCTGTCGGAAGACAGCCTTTTTTGTATTTGCTGGTTTTATCAGAAGGAAATCTGCGTAGCACCGTGTACCTTCAGGTCTTCTGAATGGCCAAGAACGCCCTTGTACTTGGTCTGTATCTCGCCGATTTCAAGGCCGATACGGAGGTTGCTGTTCAGGTAGACCCACATGTTACCCATGACAATCTTGTTCCAGCTGATAACCCCGTCCTGGACATACAGGCGGTCATTTTTCCATTCGCCCCCGTAGGAAACGCTGGCGGTGACCGGAACCTTGAACTGCCTCAGGTCAACATGGAGCTGGCCCCAGCCGCCCCTGGTCTTAACCGCGAGGAAACTGTTGCCGTAGGCGTTTTCAACAACACCCTGGCCAAGGCCGCAGAGGTACTGGTTCAGGTTCTCCCCGGTAAATACCGCAGCAGCAAGGCTGACGAAGTATACCTGCATCTTTGCCCAGGCCTGGTAGCCACGGGATGGTGCTGTTTTAGCAACTAACTGTTTCAAAGGATAGATAGTTGTCGAGCCAACTGTAACTTCTGCAGGTAATGCGCTGAAGTGGGGTCGAGACGCTGTTTCGAAAGAGAGGGTATGCTTCTCTTTATGGTAGTGCATGGACGCCCCGAGCCAGAACTTGATGTCATCGGTAATGGAACCCTCAAACCGCACCTTGGCGTTTGCGCCGAAAGACTTTGAAGCCTCGCCGGTGCCGGCATTGTCGATCTGAGAGGCGTTTGCGCCGGTAAAAACTAAATCAGAATTGTCTTCACCCCCCATTGCCCGGACACCGGAACCTTCGAGCCAGACCTTGAATTTGTCAGGGCCGAACCCGATACCGCCGGTGAGCTGGGGCTCCCTCATGAAGGGCATGCCCATGAAGGCAAAGGGGATGAATGTAACCGTGTCCGGGGCCACGGGCCATGACATAAAGAGTGACCAGTAGTTTCCGAACATGAGATACCCCTGGACATATTCGAAGGAGTCCCAGGTCATCTTTATCATGGCGTGGCGCATGCGGAAATGGCCCTGGCGAATCGGCGTACCGCTTGCAACAGTGTCTCCCCAGAAATCAGCCTCGACCATGGCCATGGTCTTGGCCTTGAGAAATTCGGGGCCCATGACCTTGAAACCGAGCCTGGAAGAACGGGGATCAACGACAAAGGAACCCCTTGTTTGAGCCGGCGGCTTAGGAAAAGCAAGCGTTGGCGTATTAGGGTATGTTGCGTTTGCAAGCAGACCGAACGGGTCCCACGGTCGATTAGCAGTAACAATAGCGTTATTCTCTACAAAGAATGGACCAGATTCGTTCCTGACGTTTGATGAATTGTACACAAAGTCGATTTTTACGAATCCGTAAAATTGGACCTTCCATTCTTCTCCATCGTAGATCATCAGCTTTTCAGGCTTTTTATCCTGAGCCATCAGTCCTGTCCCGACAGTTACAATCAGGAAAGACGCAGCTACGATTGTGAAAATCTTTTTATGCATTAAGATCCTCCATAATATTTTTTAAGGGATAATATTGAGTAGATGTTCCCTTTATGTTCTAATTTGATACGAATATGATAGTTTTTTTATATACTGGAATATATATGATTTTGAAAGAATATATACTATAATTTTTATAATATAGATCAATGATTTTTTTTTATTTTCCTGGCAAACTGATAATTTTTTTAGTAAGTATTCATAAACATTTTTTGATTCTCGACAATGATAGTATATTCTCAAGTTGTCTGCGACAGCAGAGATTCATGAATATAATGGGAACCTCTATTAATTAAACAGGAGGTTCCCTTTGGGGCACACATGTTGGTTTAAATCGGTTTTATCCCATTTAAATA
>CAZEPS010000188.1:0-8499 GCA_964514165.1 uncultured Leptospirales bacterium | reverse complement strand
GGGCACCCTTGTGTTGAAACGTTATGCGCAATTTATGAGGAGCATATCCCTCTTCCTTCAGGTGTCAAGTATCACGGAGCAGTACCAGCCGCCGTCGCGTTCTTCCACGGTGAGCCCGTGGAAGGTGACCGCCTTCACGTCCACGAGGAGCCGGTGGCGCCTGAAATCGATGGTTTCGCCGGCGAGCATGCCGGTAAGTTCATACTCCCCGCCCTTCCGGGCCACGGTTATATTCTCTGACACCAGGAGGAGCTGTTTCGCGTCCTTGTGAAAGATAATCTCCTGCAACAGATCATGGAGGAGGATGTCCGGCTCGGCGGCGGCCAGCTTAACGGGGAGGGTCAGAGCCTTCCTGATCGACGAGACATCGTCAATCATAGACGCGGCCAGGGCCTCCGCGGCCTCCTCGAAAAGGCGGCCGATGTCGGGGGAGGCCGCCTCGAACCCGACGTCCCCGCTCGCCCCCTCTTCCATGAACCGGTAGGCCACGGGCGCCTATCCCTTTATGTTGCCGATGGGCACGAGTCGCGCCACCTTTCTGCTTATCCCGGCGTCTTCCGTGGCGTCCGCCACTTCGGCGATGCTCTTGTACGCGGAGCCGGCCTCCTCGGCGAGTCCGGAAAATGAGGCGGTGCGCACGATTATCCCCCGCTCTTCCATCTGCTGTACCAGGGTTTTGCCGTGAAATTCCTTCTTGGCCTGGCGCCTGCTCATGACCCGGCCGCTCCCGTGGGCCGTGGTGAAGAAGGTGCGGCCCCCCTCCGGCACTCCCGCCAGAAGGTATGACCCGGTCTCCATGCTCCCGCCGATGATGACCGGCTGGCCCGTTTTGCGGTACCGCTCCGGTATCCCCTTCATGCCCGGGGCGAAGGCCCTGGTGGCCCCCTTCCGGTGGACCAGGACCTTCCGCTTCTCGCCGTGAATCTCGTGCTCTTCTATCTTGGCTATGTTGTGGGCCACGTCGTAGATCTGCCGTATCCCGAGGTCTTCCGGGCTTTTCCCGAACACGTCGCTGAACACCTCCCTCACCCGGTGGAGTATGACCTGCCGGTTGGCGAAGGCCATGTTCACCGCGCACTTCATGGCCGCGAAGTAATTCTGCCCTTCGGGCGACCGGAAGGGGGCGCTGGCCAGCTCCCGGTCTTTGATGTTCAGGCCGTACTTCGAGTTCATAACCGAGATGAAATCCTTCAGGTAGTCAGAGGCTATCTGGTGGCCGAAGCCGCGGCTCCCGCAGTGGAACATGACGACGACCTGTCCCGGCCCGGTTATGCCGAACTGTCTGGCAATGTCAGGGTCGTTGATGTTCTCTTCTTTGACGACCTGTATCTCGAGGTAGTGGTTGCCGGAACCGAGGGTGCCGATCTGGTTGATGCCCCGGTCCACGGCCCGGGGGCTCACCGCGCCCGGGTCGGCCCCGGGGATGGCCCCGTTCTCCTCGGTGAAGTCGAGGTCCTCTTCCAGGCCGTAGCCCCGTTTCTGGACGTACCGGGCCCCCTCCACCATGAGTTCGGAAAACTGGTCTTTGCCGAGTTTCATGAGCCCGTGGCGCCCCACTCCGGTGGGGATATGCTCGAAAAGCCGGTCCACGAGCTTTTTCAGTTCAGGCCGCACCTCGTCCTCGGTCAGGTTCGTTGTGACGAGGCGCATGCCGCAGTTGATGTCGAACCCGATGCCCCCCGGTGAGATGATACCGGCATCCGGGTCAAAGGCTGCCAGGCCGCCGATGGGGAAGCCGTACCCCTGGTGCCCGTCCGGCATGCAGTAGGCGTAGTCGATTATCCCCGGGAGCCGGGCCACGTTGGTTATCTGGTCAAAGACCCCGTCGTCCATGGCCCGGACAAGGGTCTCCGAGGCGATTATCCGGGCCGGGACCCGCATCCCCTCCTTGTATGAAGGAGGGAGTTCCCAGGTGTTCGGTGATATTTTCCGCAGTTCTTTCGGAAGTGCCATGGCCGTTCTCTTCTTTACGCGTCCTGATTTGAAAAAGATACAGGTATTACCCCTCCCTGTCAAGCGTACCGGGGAGGTAAAAGAAAAAATACAGGGGATCATTGCCGTGGTAAATGCACGGTTTGAATGATTCCGGGGTCACGGAATCGGGGAGAGGGCCTGCTGCCCCCCGTATACCCGTTTCCATGAGGGGAAAATCATAATGTACGTGGATTTACCGGCGGCGAAAATTTTTATATCTTTCAAGGTAGCAGCAGGTGAAGAAAAAATAATTTTTTAAAAGGGGTTCAGATGGATATACCGCTTGAAATATCATACAAGGACGTTCCCAGGGACGACAATATCGACACCCTGGTGCGGGAGAAGGCTGCCAGGCTGGACAGGTTTCACGAGCAGCTCAACAGCTGCCGCATCGCAATCGAACTCGACCACCGGAGCGATCGTGAAGACGATTCGGCGAAAGCGTACCGGGTCCGCATCAACATGACCGTGCCACCGAAGAAGGAACTGGTGGTTACGGAGAAATCGGACATGGTGCGCGACCGGGTCGGCCTTGAGGCGGTCATACGGAAGGCGTTCTCCGTGGCGGAACGGCAGCTCAGGGACATGAAAGAGATCCAGTCCGGGGAGGTCAAGGAACACCCGCACCAGCAGGCCCACGGCATCATCAAGGAAATTTTTCCCGGCGAGGGCTACGGCTTTATCCAGAGTACCGACGACGGCAGGGAAATATATTTTCACCGGAACAGCGTTATCGAGGACGATTTCGACGAACTGGAAGTCGGGAACGGGGTCCGGTTCATGGTCCAGACCGGGGAGAAGGGGCCCCAGGCGAGCACGGTCAAGGTCATCAACCGGTAAAAAAAGGGCCCGCTGAAAAAGCGGGCCTTTGTCGCAATAATTTTCTCTATGCAGTTTTCTACGGATATTCCTTCTCAAGATACTCCCTTTTTTCCATCTTGATTTCAACGTTCAGGTCCTTGTTGTCGTAGAACTCCTTGTAGGCTTTCAGGTCGTCCTTGTTTTTCAGGAGTATGAAACTTACCCTTCGGTTTATCCCTATTTTCTCGCCGTCCCGGGTGACCGGCATGACTTCTCCCATGCCGAAGGTTTCGATGCGGTCGCTCTTTATGCCGAGCTGCTGCAGGTACCGTGCCACCGACTTGGCCCGCCTCATTGAAAGGATCCTGTTGCTCGGGGCTGAACCGAGGGCGTCGGTATGGCCCTCAACCACGATTTTGTAATCAGGGAATTCAAGAAGGTATTCGTAGACCTCCTGGACGATGCTACGGTACTGCTGCTTCAGGGTAGCCTTGTTGTAGTCGAACCTGATGCTGGAAACGTTGATGACCCTTCCCCGCTTCGTCTTTTCGGTGAAGATGTCGGTTTCGAATCCCTTCTTCTGGGATTTCGCGACCCCCTCTTTCTCGTCCACGACCCGCATGGTGACGTAATAGTCTTCGGCGCTTGAGATGAGGAGGTTGCCGTCTTCCTTGAAGTTCCAGGTTATCTTACCGGGGGGGCTGCCGGTGCCGCTCCATTCCTTTACGACGGTGCGATCGCCGCCCCTCTCTTCTCCACGGTAAATCGTGACTGACCACTTCCAGTGCCGAGAACAGGGCCGTTGAGAGAATCCACTGCTTCTTCGGCTCCCTGCCGCTGACGAAGGGGCCGATAAAAATACCGGCGCCCACGAAGCAGGTCGCTATCCAGATGATGGCGAGCTGGATGTGCCAGGTCCGGAGCAGGGAGTAGGGGAGAAGGCTCCCCACGTCTCAATTACACTCCCCTTGCCGCGGCAGATTGGATATTCAGGTTAAGGGGTATTTTGACGTAATGGAATCCGTTACGGACCGGGAGGGTATAAAATCCTATTAGGGAACAAAAAAAGCTGCCGGTGTGAAAAAAACAGTTTGCCACCCTGTTATTTTCAGTGCAGAATATCCCGGGGAGGATCATGCCAGTGGACGAACGGTACGGGCGCATCAACAACTTCTATCTCATGGTCCTGGCTTTCGTGGCCATCACGGTCGCCCTTATTTACACAAAGGCCATCATGGTCCCCTTTGTCATATCCTTCTTTCTTTTTTCGATAATCTCCCTTATTAACCGCTGGTTCAGCGAAAAGCTGCGGTTTCCCCGGGCCCTGGCCATGACGGTGACGGTCATCGTCTTTCTCCTGATAGCCACGGCAACCACCCTGTTCCTTGTCAACTCAATAGAGAACTTCATCAAGAGCTCCAGCATCTACCAGGAGAAGATAGCGGATTTCATCACCAGGCTCAAGGAATACCTTGATGGTATAGGAATCGAATTCAGGGCCGAGACCCTGAGAAAGGGGTTTCTCAACACGAAATCCTTCAACATCCTCTCGAATCTCACCGGGGGGGCCTTCGGCCTGGTCGGGAACCTGGTGCTGGTAATCGTCTTTTCCCTCTTCCTTTTGGCCGGGGGACAGCCGGCCCACGACAGGTCCCTGGTGGCGGAGATCCACGTCAAGGTGGCCCGGTACCTCTCCACCAAGTTTCTCATGTCCCTCACGACCGGCATCATGGTGGGGATAATCCTGTTTGCCTTCGGGGTGGATCTGGCCCTGATGTTCGGGATCCTTACCTTTCTCCTTAATTTTATCCCGAGCATCGGTTCTATCATAGCCACCCTGCTCCCCCTGCCGATAATCCTGCTCCAGTTCGGGCTCGGGTGGAAGATATACGTCATCCTCGCCCTTACCGGCGGGGTCCAGCTCACCATCGGCAATATCATCGAACCGAAGGTCATGGGTGAGAACCTGAACCTTCACCCGGTGGTGGTCCTCTTCTTCCTCATGTTCTGGGGCCTGGTATGGGGGGCCCCGGGGATGTTCCTGGCGGTGCCCATAACCGCCATCATAAAGATCGTGATGGAGCGGATAGACGCCACCAGGGAATACGCGAAAATCCTCACCGGTGAGCTCCCTGACATGAACAGCGATACCGGGGCGGATGACCCCGAACAGTGACAATATCGAAGCGTTATTGAACACTGTTCATTTAATTGAAGGCAGTTGTCATGTAACATAGCCGTCGACGGAAACCGCTCCTGAAAATGGCTTGACTGGACTGGGGCGGCTGATAGTCTTTTTCACGATTCATGGCTCTATAGTAAAAAAATTACAAAAATAGAAAAAATTATTATCTAAAATCAGTTTCTTTTGTTTAATGTCCAGGGGTTTAAATTTTTAGAAAGAGGTTGTATCCATGAAAAAGTTACTGGTAATACTGGCCCTGTCGCTGGCATCTCTCTTTTACCTGGCATGTGAGTTTGATTACGGAAGAAATGAAGACTGCAGAAACAAGTACCATCTGTGCCTCTGGAACTGCGCCGAAGCTTTCCAGAACGATCAGACTTCATTCCTGGTATGCGTAAAAATATGTGAAGACTGGGAGGAGGAGTGCCAGATTAAAGCCCTTGACTGAGAGACCCGGGCCTCCCGGCTCTACTCTTTGAAAGTAATAATAAAGGAACGGACCATGAAGAACGAAATCCCTTCATTCAGGACACTCAATATTATCCTGGCGATTGTTATTACCGCCTTTTTTTCTGTTTCCTGCAAGCAGAAGCATGTAGCTGAATACGCGGTGGCCACATTCATTGTTGGTAACGTTACCATCGAGCGGCCGGGTGAGGGAGCGCGGAAGGTGAATTACAAGGACGAACTCCGGAAGGGTGACGTTATTTCCACCGGGCCGGGATCCCTGTTCGCCTTTCAGCTCGGTGAAAAATCGGTCATAAAGATCCAGGAAAACTCGACCTTAAAGATGAACGCGGTATTCGAAAACGGAAGAAACAGCCTCCACCTCGAGAACGGGAAGGTGTTTACCACCGTGAAAAAACTTGACAAAGTGGACTCGGTGTCCATCAGCACGAGAACATCCCTTGCCGCGGTCCGGGGCACTGATTTCAGCGTAGCCTATGACCAGGGGAAATCGGTCGTGGCGGTCAACGAGGGGACGGTAAAGGTGAGGGCCGTTGAAGAAGGTGAGAACATAGAGGAAGTCGAAAAAGAGATCGTCGCCGAACCGGAGGTGAAGCCGGAAGAAAAGAAAGAAAAGAAGGTCAAGAAGGAGGTAAAAGAGATCAGGGCCGGGAACACGGCCGTGGTCAAGGTCTCTGTCGAGACCCGTCCCCTGACAGAAGACGAAAAGGAAGAGTTCAGGAAGAACGAAAAAATAGAGGTTATCGTTAATGTCGAAAAAAAGACCGAAAAAGAATTAAAGAAGATACAGGTCAAGATAATCGAGGGTAAGGACGAGACGGCTGAAGATGAGAAGGACGATGAGGCTAAACTCGACGAAGATACAGAAGAAGCAAAAGACGAGGAACAGGCCGAGGAGGAAACACCCGCCGGCAACGCAGTGGTAACCACCAGCAAGAAGGTCTTCCAGGCAGGCGAGAACATAGTGATCTATTACAACAACTTTCCGAAGAACGACACCTGCTGGATCTCCGTGGCAAAGGCCGGCGCCAAGGGGAGCAATTTCATCTATTACGAATGGACCTACGGGAAACCCCAGGGGCAGATGGTCTTCAGGGACCTTGGCCTCGAACCGGGGGCCTACGAGATCAGGGGCCATTTCTCCAGGAGTCATGATGTAAGCAGGCGCACAACTATTTCCGTGGCCCAGTGAAAAACAGGGGTTGTCCCGGAGACGGGACAACCCGTTACCCCTGTTACCCGCTTGATGCGTCGAGAATCCATAGTTACATGGCCCGGGAAAACCGGAGACCGGGAAAGATCTTGACTGGCTGATTCAGGTTTCTATATTTAGGGAACATCCGGCAGCTGGACTGGATGATCCCTGTCATTGATCCCGAACATGCTGAAGGGAAGGGACACGGCGCGATAAAACGATGCCAGCATTTGAAGAGCTGCATACAATCCTCGAGAAGTTCACCGGCCTCGCCGCCGGACTCCAGGTGAAGATCCTCTGGTCAATCCTGATTGTTATCGCTATCTGGTTCGTCCGTTATGTTGCCCTGAAAATAATGTGGCGCCGTATAGAGGATGTCCGCATAAGGTACGTGTGGCAGAAATCCCTCCTGTACCTGGCAGTGGTCCTCGGCATGATCCTTATCGGCCGGGTCTGGTTTACCGGCTTCCAGTCGATCTTCACCTTTCTCGGCC
This sequence comes from uncultured Leptospirales bacterium, assembly GCA_964514165.1. GTDB lineage: Bacteria > Spirochaetota > UBA4802 > UBA4802 > UBA5550 > CAZEPS01. The sequence continues at coordinate 1,382 of CAZEPS010000188.1, read as the reverse complement.
TGCTTACCGCCGGCGTCGCCATCGCTCTCAGGGATATCGTGACCAACATCGCCGGATGGACCTTTATCATGCTCCGCCGCCCCTTCACCATGGGGGACCGGATTCGCGTCATGGATCACACCGGGGACGTCATCGACATACGGCTCTTCCTCTTCACCGTCATGGAGATAGGGGAGTGGGTGGCAGCGGTCCAGAGCACCGGCAGGATAATCCATATACCGAACAGCACCGTGTTTACCAGGAGCCTGATAAATTACAGCAAGGGTTTCATGTACATCTGGGACGAGATACCGGTGCTGGTGACCTTCGAGAGCAACTGGCGCAAGGCGAAGTCTATCCTCATGGAGATCGCCGAGAAATACGGCCTCACTGACACCGAGATAGCCGAACAGCATAACCGTGAGGCGAGCAGGAAATACATGATCTTCTACACGACCCTTACCCCCACGGTCTATACCTCGGTCGAGGACAACGGGGTGCTCCTCACCATGCGCTACCTGGTGCGCCCGAAAAAACGCCGCGGCGTGGCCCAGTCAATATGGGAGAACATCCTTGACAGCTTCGGCGCTGAAACGGACATTGATTTCGCATACCCGACCGTGCGGGTCTACGGCAACCCCCGGGAGGGCAAAGAGGGGACAAAGCCCCGTTAAACAGGTATTACCCCGGTATTCGCAAAACACCGTCACGATAAAGGACCGTTTATCCAATGATGAACCTGGAAGTTTTCAAGCCCTTTCTCATATCCCTTGTTCTCGGGTCCCTGCTCGGCTTCGAGCGGGCCTTTGCCGAGAAGATTGACCACTCTGACGGCGACGCTTTCGCCGGGATCCGCACCTTCTCCCTGATATCTCTCCTCGGGTGTATCGTCGCCTTCCTGGAAAGTGAATTTGCTACGGGTATCCTCATCGTGGCCTTCGGGGGCATTATTTTCATAACCATTGTCTTCTATTGTATCAGCTATTTCAAGCACAACGACCGGGGGATTACCACCGAGATCAGCATATTCATCGCTTTCACCATCGGGGCCATGGTGCAGATGGGGAACCTCCAGGCCGCGGTTTTCGTCACCATTGTCGTGGCCAGCATCCTCTACCTTAAGCAGACCACGGACCGGCTTTCGCGCCTGATACGGGCGGAGGACATAAGGGCGGTACTGAAATTCGCCATAATCACCTTCGTCATTCTCCCGGTGTTCGATCCCGGGTTCTCAATCACCCTCGGTGATATCGGCCCCCTGAAAGGCGTTCTCGAGGAACGGCATTCCGGCATCCTCTCGATAGAACTTATCAATCCCCACACCGTGTGGCTCATGGTGGTTCTCATCTCCGCCATCAGTTTCACCGGGTATGTTGCCACGAAGATACTCGGCAGCCGCAAGG
>CAZEPS010000187.1:0-8556 GCA_964514165.1 uncultured Leptospirales bacterium | reverse complement strand
TCTACAAGTATTTCAATTCAAAGGAAGACCTCCTCTTCACCATCATCGACGAAAAGCTCATGGAGCTTGCCGGCCTCATGCGCCTCCACATCGCCGGACTCGAGAGCATCCGGGAGATCTTCCGCAAGATATTCTGGGTCACCATGGACTTCTTCGACCGTAACCCGGAGCTGGCGGTGACCGCCTTCATCACGGTGCCCCTGAAAAAGTTCATGGAGAGCAAATCGTACCGCCGGGAGAAGGAGCTCGACATCATCCACGACATCGTGGCCAGGGCAAAGAAAGAGGGGGCAGTTGACGGCGAGATCAAGGGGAGCTACTTCATTGACCTCTACTTCATGATCGCCACCCGCCATATACACAACTGGTACCGCCACGGCATGAAGTGGAAACTGGCCGACTCCATCAATGACTATTTCGACTTCTTCTGGAGGATGGTACGCCCCCTGGGTGGGGAATGATAATAACAGGTTATACCTGTAAAACCAGAACAGACGCAACAGGGAACCTCAAATTTGACCAATAGAGCTTCCCAAAAGATATCGCATCCGCACTATAAGAAAGGAGGAAGACCATGCCTGCAAAGGGAAACAGAATCGCAATAATTGACGGAATCCGGACGCCCTTTCTCAGGGCCGGTACCGGTTTTAACGACATGATGGGGTGGGAGCTCGGACGCCACGCGGTCAAGGGTCTCGTCGCGAAGACCGGCATCTCCGGGAACAACGTTGGCCACGTGATCTTTGGAACCGTGGCGGTTGACGTTGCCACGACCAACGTTGCCCGGGAGATACTTCTCGGGGCCGGGCTCCCCGATTCGATACCGGCCCATACCTGCACCGTGGCCTGCGTTTCGGCGAACATGGCCATCACCAGCGGGATTAACCTCATCGAAACGGGCCAGGTTGACTCGGTCATCGCCGGCGGTGTCGAATTTATGTCCGACCTGGACATACGGATATCGAAGAAATACCGCCGCTTTATTCTGGACATGACCCTGTTCAAACGGCCCAAGACCCTGGGGGGAAAACTGAAGCTGCTTAAAAAGATGAGGCCTTCAGATTTTATCGTGCCCCAGCGTCCGGCCATAAACGAATTCGCCACCAACCATTCCATGGGGGACAACGCGGAGCTCCTGGCAAAGCGCCTCGGCATCACCCGGGAACAACAGGACGAGTACGCGGCCATGTCACACCAGCGGTCCGCCCGGGCGATTGAGGAAGGAGCCCTCAGGCATGAGGTAACCCCGGTAGTGCCTCCGGGCTCAGGCAGGGCCGTAGCGGTTGACAACGGCCCCCGGAAAGATACCACCAAGGAACGTCTTGCCCGGCTCAAGCCGGCATTCGACCGCCGCTACGGCTCGGTCACGGCCGGGAACTCGTCCTTCCTGACCGACGGGGCCTCGGCCGTTCTCCTCATGAGCGAGAAAAAGGCAAAGAGCCTGGGCCTGAAACCGAAAGCCTACGTAAAAAGCTACGCTTACACGGCCCAGGACCTCTGGACTGAACTGCTCCTGGGGCCCAGTATCGCCATACCGAAGGTGCTCGGCCAGGCCCGCCTCACCCTGAAGGACATCGGCGTACTGGAGATACACGAGGCCTTCGGCGCCCAGATGCTCGCGGTCATCAAGACCCTCGGCTCGTCAAAGTTCGCGAAAGAGCGCCTCGGCCTGACGAAAAAGGTTGGTGATATTGACATCAACCGGTTGAACGTGTACGGCGGATCCCTCTCCATCGGCCATCCCTTCGGGGCCACGGGGGGGAGGCTCGTGACCACCTGCGCGAACCGGCTCAACGAAGAAAAAACGAAATTCGGGCTCGTGGCCGCCTGCGCCGGGGGCGCCGTCGGCCACGCCATGATCCTCGAAAACGCCAGATAAGGAGAAGGAGGTAGAACATGAAACACCTGACAATTGAACAGACACCGGAAAACATCGCAGTACTCACCATTGACAGCCCGGGGACGAAGGTCAACAAGGTGTCTAGCGAACTCCTCGACGAACTCGACACGGTCATGAACGAGCTCTCCGGGAAAAAGGAGATAAAGGGACTGGTGATTGTGAGCGGCAAGAAGGACAATTTCATCGTCGGGGCGGATATTGACGAACTGAAATCAAAGAAAACACCGGAAGAGGTGGAGGCGTACATCGGCAGGGGGAACGATTTCCTCAACAAGTTCGAGAAAATGCCCTTCCCCATCGTGACCGTGGTCCACGGGAACTGCCTCGGCGGCGGCCTGGAGGTGACCCTGGCGTGCGATTACCGCATCGCCACCGATTCCTCAGAAACCGTCATGGGGCTGCCCGAGGTTAAGCTCGGAGTGCTCCCGGCGGCCGGAGGGACCCAGCGCCTCCCGAGGCTCATCGGCCTGAAAAACGCCCTCCCCCTCATGCTCCAGGGCTCGAACGTCAGGCCGAGAAAGGCGAAACGCCTCGGCCTTATCGACGAAACGGTCCCCCCGTACGGCCTGAAAGAGATCGGCATAAAGAAGGTCATGTCCATGAAAGGGAAGAAAAAGGTCAGGCGCAAGAGCAAGCGCGGTTTCGCCGACCGTTTCCTTGATTCACCCTTCGGCCGGTGGATCGTGTTCAGCCAGGCGAAAAAAACGGTCATGAAACGGACCCACGGCCTCTACCCGGCCCCCCTTGAAATAATCGAATCGGTGAAATACGGCTACCGGAAGGGGACAAAGAAGGGTATCGAGATGGACTGCAAAAGGCTCGGAAAACTGGTCACCGGGCCCGAGGCCCAGAATCTGATGACCCTGTTCAATAACATGACCGACCTCAAGAAGAACCCCCTCAAGGGAAAGGCCCGGAAGGTCGAGAAACTTGCGGTCCTCGGGGCCGGCCTCATGGGGGGAGGCATCGCCTCGGTGTCACTCCAGTCCTGCGACACCCTCCTTATAAAAGACATCGACCTGGACGCCATCGCCCGGGGCATGAAACCGATTAGAACGGGGCTCGACAGGAGGGCCCGATCCGGGGCTCTGACCCCCTTCGATCGGGAGATTCTCTACGGCAAAATCGTCCCCTGCGACGATTACGGGAGCTTCACCGGCACCGACCTGGTTATCGAGGCGGTCTTCGAGGATCTCGATCTCAAGAAGAAAATCCTCGCTGACGTGGAGGCGGCAACCGGCGACAAAACCATCTTCGCCTCGAACACCTCCGCCATCCCCATTGCCGACATCGCGACGGGGTGCAAGCGTCCGCGCAATGTCATCGGGATGCACTACTTCTCGCCGGTCCCCTCCATGCCCCTGCTCGAAATAACGAAAACGACCAAGACCGCCGACTGGGTCGTGGCAACGGCCCTCGATTTCGGTATACAGCAGGGAAAGACCTGCATCGTTGTCAAGGACGGCCCCGGTTTCTACACGACCCGAATCCTAGCCCCCTTCCTGAACGAGGCGGTATTCCTCGTGGAAGAGGGGGCGGACATGCGGGATGTTGACCGGGCCCTGCTCCTCTTCGGTTACCCGATCGGACCCATCGCCCTCATCGATGAGGTCGGGATAGACGTGGGGGCCCACGTGGCAGACAGCCTGGGGGCTATTTTCGAGCCCCGGGGGGGCAAGTCCTCCGGTGCACTGCCGGCGCTGAACGAAAAGGGCTACCAGGGCAAAAAAAACAGGAAGGGATTTTACCGTTACGACGCGAAAAAGAAGGGGGGCCTGCGCCAGCCGAACACGGAGGTGTATATAATTCTCGGCGGCGCCCCGAGGAAAGAGTTTGACCGTGAGGAAATCCAGAACCGGGTGAGCATGATGATGGTCAACGAGGCCGCCTACTGCCTTCAGGAGAAGATCATTGAGTCTCCCCGGGACGGCGACACCGGCTCAATACTCGGCCTCGGGTTCCCCCCGTTCAGGGGAGGCCCGTTCCGGCACATCGATTCGACCGGGATTTCGCAGATTGTCGACCTGCTGAACAGGCTTGCAGACAGCTACGGTCCCCGGTTCGCCCCTGCCGGTATCCTGGCCGACATGGCGAAAAAGAACAGGAAGTTTTATCCGTAGTTCATTTTGACGCGGTTACCGTCATCTCCGGCGGATCAAGGATGTGCTTTTTCACCGCGCAGAGATCCGCCGAGCGGATAACCGCGTCCCGGTATTTGTCCGGGAAATTTTCGGGCAGCCTGATGTCTATGTCAATTGCCCCGATCATCGCCTTTTCGGGATCCCGTTTTGTTGAGAGTATTACTTCAATCCCCTCGGTGGATATGTCCCGCTGCTGGCAAAACCGGTACACGTACAGCCCCGCGCAGGTGCCGATCGATGCAAGGAAAAGGTCAAAAGGGGCCGGATATTCCCCGGTCCCGCCGTCTTTTTCGGGCTGATCTGTCTTGATGACGTAGCCCTTGTAGTCCGCGTATACCTCCATGTTTTCCTTGAGATAGATCTTCATTTCCATGAAAAGCTCCTTTATTGCCCCGTGTTATTAAGAAATTCCCGCTCCATCATCAGCTCAAACCTGCTCTTCTCAGAAAATGAAAATGAAGTGAATTTCCTGTAATTGTCGTTCATGAGTGACTTCAGGTCAATCCCGGTAACGTAGTAAAGAAATCCCGGGTTGTTATTCATGATCCCTTTCACGATTTCAGCGGCAGCTGAGATATTACCCTTGTTGTACGGTCCGGATCTGGATCCGTTTGGCAGCGAAATGAGATACTCGGTGTCGCCGCTGCCGTTCTGGGAGAGGACCACGTTCAGGGGCACCACCCGTCCCTGGACCTCGCGGAAGCGGGTCGACATTTCAGGATCGATTTCATGGACACTGTAGGTACTGCCCTGCTCTTCTTTTATCTGGCAGATCTCGACCTGCTTCTCGCTGCCGCTCAGGGAAGATTTCGGGTTCGCCTCAACGGTTTTCGCAACCACGTCTCTGGCGAAGAGGTAGAGGCGGGCCAGGTATTCAAAAAGGTGATCCGCTCTCTTCCTGAAATAGAAGAGGGACCCACGCTCGTCGGTTGTATAGATGCTCGAGTACTTCCCTCTGGTATGAAAATAAATCTGCACCCGTTTTTTGTTGAAATTGCCGAGTATGGCGCCCAGCAGGTTCAGCTCGGCGAGGTTTGGATCGGTCTTGATTATGTTCCGCTGCCCCCGGTTGAATAAAAAGCTGTAGAGCATCTTGATCTCGCTGTCAAAGAACTGGGTCTCGATGTACCGACCGGTCTTCCTGTGTCGCATGACAAAGACCACGTAGTTGTTGCCAATCATGGTAACATACCGTTTGTCCCCGGTCGCCTGGTTCAGCACGAAAAGGGTGTACATCTCTTCGATAATACTATTCAGGCGGTCATACTCCCTGCCCGCCCGGTAGGGATAGGAAGATATCATGTTTACCGCGCTTTCGAACTCCATGCCGGTGATGAGGCAGCCGTTGAGTATCCTCCTGATGATGGTGACGAGGTCAAACTCGCTGTTGAACTGTTCGAACCTGGTCTCCCCCCAGCTGTTCTGGTAGAGAAAAAAAATATCGTTTATCTTCTTGGCGTACTTTGAATTGGCGTTCAGTATGATGTAACTCATTACCGGAAACTGTTCCTCGAAGAAATACCGGTTTATGAGATCAACTTTTTTAATATGAAAATGTGACGCGATATCGGCGATGAGCTCCCTGAGGAAACTCGGCTCCACTGAATGGAGCCCGGTGTCAATCTCGAGGCGTGTGTAATCCTTCATGAAGAGGCCGTTCAGGCTGATCCAGATGATCAGGCCGAAAAGGCTCTGGCCCTTGTAGATGATTATCTTGCTCGATCCCCTTTTGGTGATGGATCGCTTGGAAAGGAACCAGTAGTCTTTTCCCCCCGACTCCCGCACATATTCAATCGCGAGGAGTTTCTCCGGGGGGTAGGTCTTGAAGCTCAGGGTGTTGTCTATCTTGTTTTCCGAGATGAGGAAGTGGGAAAATATTTTCCTGGTTATCCCCTGAAGCTCCTCGTCGGAAAAGCGCATCTTGATCTTGTGGGTCTCAATCTTCCCCAGGATGAACTTGTAGCGCTCCAGAATGAACCTCTTCGCGTTGTTCAGGAGTTTTGTCACCGGCTCGATGCCCCAGTCCTGGAAGCTGTCTATCTGCTCGATCCGCTGTTTGCTCCAACCCCAGTCCTGGACGTATTCCACCATGACCCGGGTCTTCTCCCTCATTGACTCGCTGTTCACCCGGGAGATGACAGATGAGAGGTTCGGCTCCACTTTGAGGTATAAGGAGGTGCTGAGCATCTCAAGAATATTTTTATCGCCGATGACGTTCTCGTAGTAATCATACACCGAGTCGAAGGCAATCACGTAGGCGTCGATGTCCCTCGGCTCGAGCCTCCCTTCGTGAACGTTTTTCTTGATAATGGAGCTTATGAAGGGATCACCGGACTGGCTGTTCAGGTACCGTTCCAGGAGGCCGAGCTTGATTATGGACTTGAAGGGACTCGCCAGGGATTTGAGTATCTGGAACAGGGCCCCGGCGATGAAGCCTTCCGGGGTCACGTTGATAAGGTGCCCGATGTCGATGAATTCATCCTTTAACATGGATCCATTCACCTCTTTCCACCACGTATCATAGGTCGCCTCGTCACAGTCAACGGGTGCTACCCACCAGAAGGGGCACTTACCGTGAATAACGATGGAACTCCTGAAAAACTCCTCCTTCAGGAGTTCGCCAATGGCGGAACCTGCCAGGTTTTCGTCGTCGTCGGCGAATATGTCTTTCTTAACCCTGGTAATCTCGTTGAGGAAGAAATGTACCTCCACGTTGAAATTTTCAAAAATCCAGGTCTCGATTTCGTGGCATTTGGCCCGGTAGGCCTGGATATCCTCGGGCTTGTAATCCGCTCCGTGGTAGCAGATCCAGTAGTCGAAATCGGATTCCCTGGTATAGGCTATGGTGCCGCTGCTGCCCATAAGTGCGAACATCTGTACAAAGGGACGAGGCGGTGGTACGGGATTGAATTTCACCGAGGGAAAACGGGACAGAATGTGGTTCCTGACCTTCGCGGTTGGGGCATATCCGGTTATACCTAACGGCATTCCCGTATTTTCAATATATCCGGGCAGATCCGGGATATTGACATGCAGGAGATAGGGTATGAGGCTGAAAACCTCGCTGACCGGGGTATTCTTTATGGCCTCCTGCAAACCGTTCAGTTTCAGGATATTATACTCCTGGTAGCTCTTGTAATAATTCTCCACCTGGTTAAGAATCGATTGTGGGGCAGGGTTGTCCATTTCAGTTCATATTCTACGGGAAATTCGGCTGGTTTTTATTAAATTAGTGCCAATTCCACGAGTCAACTTTATTTTAAAGCTTTTCCCCGGTAATTTATATTTTATCAGTCCATGAAACCGTGATAAATTTTCATGTAATTTATCTACAATATATTGACAATCGAAATTCTTTTCTATATACTTATGATGAAAATCATTCATAATCACTACAAAAAAACATTTCAGCACATTGATTTTTTTAAACAACCTGAAAAGCGGTTCGTTTAAAAGGTAAGTGAATCCCTGCAACAGCGGAGGTTCCCTGAGTTAATATTTGTTATTGACGTTTACTCTGTATAGATTTCCATCTGACCTTTATACTAGGGAGAGTTGTTGAAAAGATGAAAAAGTACATAAAATGCAGAATCCGTGAAGGAAAGCTGATAATCGACATACTCATTCCTGAATTCAATATTCTGGAAAGTCCCAGGATATCAGAGCAGATTGAGAAAGCACTTAAAAAGCATAATTACCCGGACACGATATTCAACCTTAAAGACGTTGAATATATTGATTCCATCGGAATCGGCATGTTCATCTCGATACGGAACATATTTAACGAACACCGCAAGGAGATGACCCTGGCGTCCCTCAGCAACAAGGTCTACGATATTATGACAAAAATCAACCTGGAGCGTTTCTTCAAGCTCTTCAGGTCCCTGGATGACGCCCTATTTTTCCGGGCCTCAGAGTAGAACCGGCACCGCCGGTTGACAGCACGCCCATCCTGCGTTCACTGAAAAATGCTTAACTGAAACTGTTTAATAGAAACAGCGGCTGACAGGTGCGGAGGTCTGGTTTCGGTTCCTGCTAAAGCTTTCGCAGGATATCGTCCTCCTGCCTCCGGTTGAGACGGAACCCGAGACTCAGGAGAAGGGCGATGACCGCCAGCCCGCTAATGATATAGATGAAATGAATGTCCATATACCCCCCAATACATGAGACATAATCTTGTTGGTTAATATACAAAAAATAATATAAAAAGGCAAAATTTTCCGAGAAAATATAGAATTTTTCATGGAGAAGAAACATCCTATTCCGCCCGCCCCTGGCTGAGAAGGTATAAATAAAAAAAAGGGCTCTGACCCTTTCAAAAAAATCGAAAAAAAAAGGGGTCAGAGCCCTTTTTTTTCGACAAATTCCCCCTCTCAATCGTATTAATAATAAACACTTACGGAGGAAACCATGCCTCGACCGAAACGAAACATCGCCCAGGGATGCACTCACCATGTCTTCACCAGATGCCACGGGAAAAGAAATCTTCTCATGGGCAGACACGGAAAGCAGTAT
>CAZEPS010000186.1:0-8567 GCA_964514165.1 uncultured Leptospirales bacterium | reverse complement strand
TTTCCTTGATCTTTCCGATCATCTCGAACCCGTCCATTTCCGGCATCATGACGTCGGTAATCACGCAGTCAGGTTTCGACTCAAACACTGATTTTAATCCCTGTTCGCCGTTATGCGCCACTAATATGTCGTAGAAAGTGGCCAGCAGCGATTTCAGGAAGTTTCTCATGTCGGGATTGTCCTCAACGATAAGTATGGTCGGCTTCCCACTGTCCGTAACCCTTGCCGACAGGTCCTCCTCGGCCGGCCTTAAATCAGCCATTTCCCGCATCCCCGCGAGCTGCTTCTGATCGGCCACGACATCTTCGAGGTCTGGGCCGTCAAGTATTTCTATGTCGTCCCTTCCCTCGAGATGGCCCGTCCCCTTCGGGAAGGTTATGTTGAAGGTGGTCCCGTGGTTATCGGGATAGTCGCCCCTGTGCCTGCTTACCACCGAGATGCTTCCACCATGCATCTCGATGAGTTCCTTCGCCAGGGCAAGCCCGATGCCGGTGCCCTCGAACTCACGAGTGGAACTCGCGTCAGCCTGGCTGAACCGATCGAAAACGGATTCCAGTTTGTCAGCCGGGATGCCGAATCCCGTATCCTCAACGTAGACATAGCAGTTGTTTTCATCTTCATGAATCCCGACCTCAACATGGCCGCCCTTGCCGGTGAATTTGAGGGCGTTCGAAAAGAGGTTCATGATTATCTTTTCGAATTTTTCTATATCGAGATAAAGGATCAGCGAACCAGCGGTCGATGAAAAACGGAGTTCTATTTCCCGTGACTCGGCAGACGAGTGCACCGCCGACAGGTAATTCCTCGTCACCTCGACTACGTCCACCTCCCTCATCCGGGTCATCATCTTCCCTTCCTCGATCTTGGTGAAATCGAGAAGGTTGTTAATGAGCCTGAGGAGGCGCACAGCGTTACGCTGTATGTTCATCAGGAACCTGTCGTCAAGTTCCCTTTCGTAATCGCCCTGGAGGGCAGATTCAACCGGGGACAGTATCAGTGTCAGGGGGGTACGGATCTCGTGGGAGATGTTCGCGAAGAACCTGGTCTTGGTGCGGTCCAGTACCATGAGCCGTTCGTTCGCCTCAGCCAGTTCGGCCGTGCGCTCGTCAACCTTCGCCTCGAGATCCTCCCGCGCCCTTTTCTCGTTTTCGATGATTATCTGCTGGGCCTCCTGCTTCTCGTTCAGGCTCTTCTTGTACTTGTATGAAAGAACCACGGAAAATGAAATGGCGACAATGGCATTGCCGTAGTGCATTATGTGGATTTTATTAAGGATTATTTCCGACTTGGTGAAGAGGGACACCATGGTGATAGTATAGATGACCAGGCCCGGGGCCATGGATAGCAGAAATAGACGGGAGTTGATGTCCCCCCTGATGGAGTAATACACCTGCGCGCACAACACGATAAAGAAAACGATTCCCGCCACGAAAACAAAAAGCTCTGACAGCAGATCGTAATTGCGAATCAGGGGGGTTAGCACAACGTTTATCGCGAACAGGGAAATGATGAAGATGAGAAACTTGTCGAACAGGGGATAGGTTTCCGCGGTGTTCAGAAAACTCCGCAAGAAGACCATGAAAAAAATCATGGCGATGGACGCAATAAACGTGTTCGACCAGAGGAATCCATCCTGGGCGCCCCAGAAAAGGCTGTAGAAGTGGCCGCTCTCGGCAGCGGCCAGGAACAGCAAAAACAGGGCCATGATTGCCAGGTAAAGAAACTCCCTGTTCTGTATAAAGGCAAAGACTATTATGTTGTAAATGACCATAGCTATGACCAGCCCTATGAGGATACCGGTGATGTAATTCACGTAAAAGGTCTGGTTGTTGAAACTGCTCATCCGCTGAAGGGTAACGTCCAGGTAGAGGGCGTCGGTCACCTGGACGATACTGAAGTAAACTGTTCTGCTCTCACCCGGCTCCAGCCGGATGGCAGCAGCCGGGGTGTTGCTCTTCAGTTCCCTCTCCCTGAAAGGGAACCTGCGCCCGACAGATAACCGGTCAAAAGCGCCGTTTTGGGGGAGATAGAGTTCCACCTCGTTGAGGAGAGGATAGCCGAAATCGATGGCCCAGGCGTTCTCCCTGGATTCATTGGTCATGGTGAAGCGGAACCAGAGCCGGTAATAGGAATACCCGATGCTCTTGGTTTCCATTTTCTTAAACCTGCCGTCAAATGCAGGCCCGGAGACATCGTCGATGGTCCATTCAATGTTCCTGTCTTCAAGCATCTCGAGGTAGGGGTTCAGATCAAAGCTGGAGGAATCGCCGGAAAGCACCACCGGTTCACCGGCTGTAACTGGGGAGGCGAGTAGGAAAATAGATGCAAACACCCCGAATACTGTCGAGAGAATATGTTTCATGAAGGATCCGTTACGTATGAATACCGGTTTTCTCTGGTTTTACTATCCAACAATTACCTGAAGGGAGTGCTAAGAGCAAACACTTTTTTACTGTACACGGTAGTATGCGGCTGGAAAAATTTTTTCTATTTTGTATACATTAAAACAGTGATAAAAATTCATCCACAGAAATCTCTGTCTGTTTTAAAATATGGGATAAGGTCGATCGTTTTATCGGCTTATGCGCCGGTATTGTTATTTTCAAGATTATATCTGAGGAATGCTTGTGCATTCTTATATGGCTCCCCTTTTTTCGGACAATAACCCGGCCGTTGCGTTGTAATGCCTTAATAACTTTTTCATAGTTAAGGCTGGGCACCGTTGTCATAAAGCAAGCTCAATAATTTCTGCTTCAGATCCTAACAGCATATCATCATCCACTGGTTCCAGGTACAATTCAATTGCTTCCTGAATGTTTTTCAAGGCTTCATCTCTGGTATCGCCTTCGCTGATACAACCGGGTAATGAAGGTACAAATGCGGTATATCCACCCTCGTCACCTGGCTCTAAAACAATCCGTATATTCATCTGAACATCCCTTATAAATAATATACTGAAATTTAATTACTATCAAAGCATGAGTCAAGAATTATATTTGTTGATTCCGCTTGACAAACCGGCGGAACTATCACCCGGTAGGCCATCGTTGCTTAAAAGGCCGGGTACGTGTAATGAAGATTGTCAGTAAAATCAAGGAAATCCTCAGCTTGTTCCACAACGAACTGACCACCCCGGAGACCCTTCTCCGGGACTCGGTCACCATCGTCCAGGGGGCCCTGATCCAGGCCGCCGGGTACACCCTCTTTCTCATTCCGAATAAAATAATTCCCGGCGGCCTCTACGGCATCGGCACGGTCCTCTACCACCTCTGGGGCGTCCCGGTCGGCACCAGCGTCCTGGTGATGAACGTCCCCCTCCTGGTCCTGGGGGTCACGGTGCTGGGGCCGCGGTTCGGCATCCGCACCGTGGCGGCGATTGTTCTCACCTCGGCCTTCACCGACGTCATCATCTTCCTCTTCGGCGTGCCGAACCTGACCGACGACCTCATGCTCCAGGCCGTCATCGGGGGCATCATCGTCGGCTACGGGACGGCCCTCATTTTCAAGACCGGGGCCACCACCGGGGGCATGGACATCGTCGGCCAGATTGCCAGCGCGAAGTTCAGGCTCTCAATCGGGCGCACCATCCTCTTTTTCAACGTGGCGATCATAGGCATCGGTGTCTTCGTACTCGGGGAGTTCTCCATGGTGATCTACTCGGTGATAAGCGTCTTCGCCATATCCAAGATGATAGACGCCTCCCTGGAGGGGGTCTCGTTCTACAAGGGGCTCATCATCGTCACCAGCAAACCTGACCAGGTCAGGGACCGGGTCCACGAGGTAATCAGGCGGGAGATCTACGCCATGAGCAAACCGGAAGGGGGTGATGAAAAGATGCTCTTCATCGCCCTCACCAGGCGTGAGACGACATTCCTCAAGGATTTCGTCAAGTCCATCGACGAGAACGCGGTGGTGCTGGTGTTCAACGCCCAGGAGTTCCTCGGCACCACCCTGCTCGAAAAACGGGCCTTTTTAAAAAGCAAAAATCCCTGACTCGTGGTTCACCCCCCGCTCTTCAGGCGGTACTGCCGGGGGGTAATTTTTTCGAGCTCTTTGAACTGCCTGGTGAAGTGGCTCTGGTCCGAGAAGCCGGCTGACACGGCGATGTCGGCGATGGAATCGTCCGTGTTGGCGAGAAGGAACTTGCCGCACTCGATCCGGGCCTTCTTGAGGTAATCGCTGAACGATACGCCGGTCTCTTCCTTTAAGAGGTGCAGGGCCCTGCTGACGCTCAGCCCCGCCTCCCGGGCGAGGTCTTCCGACGTTACCTTTTCCGAAAAATGCTGGTCGATGTAGTCGGTCATCTTCTTCGCCTCGAAATTCTTCCTGCTCTTCTTCAGGGAGGATATGGTCGATATGTACTTGTCCAGGATAACCGTGAGGCGCTGGCAGAGCTTCTCGTAGTCGGTTATCTTGAAAAGATCCGAGAGGTGTGAGTAGTTCAGCCCCAGGAGCTCGCCGGGCTTGACCCCGTACTCAACGGCCGACCGCGAAAGGATGATGACCAGCTCCATGACCCGTATCTTCAGCATGTCGAAATTCATGCCGCTGTCGAAGAAGATGTACCCGAGGAACTCGTTCATTATCTCCTTCGCGCCGGTGATGTCACCGATAAAGACCTTCTCGATTATCCTGTCCTGTTTCTCTAAAATCAGCCGGGCCGTGTCCGGCTTCTCCCTCTTGATGCATTCGATGTAGTAGGCGATGTTCAGCTGCTGGTCGGTAAGCTCTTTTTTTTCCGAGAGGATGCTCAGGTCGCTCATCCTGTTCCTTTTTAACAGCCTGAAGAGGAGGTCAGCGTGAAGCCGGATCTTCCTTCGGCTTACAACGGTTACCTCGAGGGTGGAGAGTTCCACCTCGATCTCGCGCCCGAGAACCTCCCGGATAGACCGTGAAACGTCCCGGTCGAAATCCTTCCGCATTTCCGGGAAAATCACGAACCCGCTGATACAGGCACCGGCGAGGACGCAGTCCCTGATGACCGGCACCGCGAAGCAGACCAGGCCCAGGGGATTCATGGAGAAGTAGGCCTCGCCCCACCGGAAGGACCCGTCCACCGTCTTTTTGCGCCATTCCCTCAGGACCGGCTCAATATCGTCCTCGAGGCTCAGCTGCCGGCACAGGTTTACCGGGTTGTGCTCGTACAGGATTTCACCCTCCCGGTTTACCAGCACCAGGGGAAGCCCGGTTTTCGAGCTGAATTCCCGTGACAGCTCCTCGAAGGCGTTCATTTCCACCGGAAGGTTCATGCTGTAAACATACAAAAAATATCACTTTTAATCAACTACTTAGCATGATCGTTCAATATTTTTACACCAGTCATCATATCCCTTGACACCGCTTGATAAACTGATGCAGAATGGCACCGATACCAATCTGAAAAGGAGAACCGCGATGCCGGCACGATTTAATCCCCCCCCCGCTTTGACCGATGACGAACTCACGCTGAAGCTCGACCACCTCCGGTCGATTCTTGCGAAGAAAAAGAAAAATGCCATATACCTGAACCAGGAGGGGGCCCTCCGGTGGCTTACCGGGTATAGAAACCAGATAACCGACATCGCCCCGGGCGCCGAGAGCCCGGTCAGGGCCCTGGTCGCCCTGAAAAAGAACCGGTTCGCCATTACCTTTGTCACCACCCCATTCGAGATGCCCCGCGTTAAAGACCAGTTCCCGGAGCAGTTCGCCGGCCTCGACGGGGTGACTGTCGAATTCAAGGAGGGAAACCCGCGCCTCCCGGCGGGCACGGTGAAGCCCGGTGACCGGGACTACGGCGATGTCACCGGGAGCGTTATCCGCCCCCTTCTCGGCGGGTTCGAGGGCAACCAGTACAGGAAGCTTCGGTGGCTCGCGAACACCACCACCGCGGCCCTGTACAACACGGCCCGCACCCTCAGGCCAGGCATGAACGGCAACCTGGTCTACGGCCTCATGGGCAAGATATTCTACACCCTGGGCCTCGAGAGCAACCTCTTCCTCATCGCCCTGGCGGGCCAGGAGGACCACCTCCATCCCCTCTTTCACGAGCGGTACCGGGTGGAAAAGCGGGGATGGATCAAGCTGGTGACGGGCGCCCGGTACGCGGACATGATCTACTCCGGCACGGTGATGGTCAAGATGGGGGGGAAGATCACCCCTGACCAGCACCTCCGGTATAACGCCCTGAGGCAGGGGCTCATCGAATACGCCGATTGTTATCGGTCAGGAAAGACCGAGAAACAGATCTACACTGAACTGGGAGAACGGTTTAAAAAGGTAGAGAACGATACGGGCCAGGCCGGATTTGCCGGCGCCGCCTATCTCCACCACCCCGGCGGACCCACGAGCCCCCTGGGGAACCGGGACTACATCATCCAGAAATCGGGAACAAGCAAGGCCTTCCCCTGGATGCAGTTCGCCCTGAACCCGGTGGAGCCGAAATACGGCACCAAGGCCGAACTCCAGGGGATAGTGATGCCCGAGGGGCCGCCCCACATCATCAGCCCCTTCGAGTTCACCGGCAGGGGGCGGCCCGGCCGCGCCAGGTTCACCGCGTCGGGGGGCACCGAGGGTGAAATCGCGGACATCATCATGCGGTAGAAACGGGCCTTTCCTGTACAAATGGAAAATCCCGCCGTATAAGCTGATAAATACCAATCTATCCAAAAAATTATAGACATTTTCCACTGATGCGATATCCGTGTACAAAAACAGATCAGATGTACATTAAAAAATTCTGACATGGAAACGCAAGAACATGGGTTTCCATGGTTTCTGCATGAGAGGTGCATCGCGCCTCTCATGAAAAACTAACAAACGGAAACGGCAATGAGGGAACTCCACAAACTCTTCTACCCGGAACGGATAGCCTTTATCGGGGCGACGGAAAATATCACCAAGTGGGGGGGATATCTCCTCATCTATCTCATGGACGGCGGGTTCAGGGAAAACGTGTATCCGGTATCCATCGGCCGCGAATCGGTCTTCGGCCTCCCGGCATACAAGTCGGTCCTCGATATAAAAGAAGAAATCGACCTCGCCATCATTACCATCCCGGCAAAGGGGGTCTTCCCGGTGGTGGAGGAGTGCCACGAGAAGGGAATCAAAAACATCGTGCTGGTCACCTCCGGCTTCAGCGAGACCGGTGAAGAGGGAAAACGCCTCGAGGACGAACTCATGGCCTACGTCAAAGAGAAGGACATCAACCTGGTGGGCCCGAACACCATGGGTATCCTCAACAGCCACGCGAGCCTCTATGCCACCGGGGCCAACGTCCAGTCAAAGAAAGGGAAGATATCCCTCATCGCCCAGAGCGGCAACGTGGGCACCCAGTTTCTCGAATGGGCGGACCAGTCGAACATAGGCATATCGAAGTTCGTCGGCTCCGGCAACGAGGGTGTCCTCAGGTCAGAGGATTTCCTCGAGTACCTGGCCGATGACGAGGACACCGGGGTCATCGTCATGTATATCGAGGGGGTAGACGACGGTCGCCGGTTCCTCGAGATAGCGAAAAAGGCCGCGGCGAAAAAACCGGTGGTTGCCCTGAAGTCGGGCCGCACCGCGGCGGGAAGCACCGCGGCAGCCTCCCACACCGGGTCCATGGCCGGGTCGTACCGGGTCTTTGAGGCGGCCATGAAGCAGGCCGGCATCGTCATCGTGAACTCCCTCCCTGAACTCCTCATGGTGGCGGCCGCTTTCGACAGCTACCCGAACCCGAAGGGGAACCGGGTCGGCATCATCACCCTCGGAGGGGGATGGGGCGTCGTCACCGCGGACAACTGCGAGGAGCGGGGCCTGGTTCTTCCGGAACTGGACGAAAAAATCATCACTGAGCTCGACAAAATCCTCCCGAGCTTCTGGAGCAGGGGGAACCCGGTCGACCTGGTGGGCATGGTGAACCAGGATTTATACAAAAAATCAACCGAACTCATGGCCGAATCTGAAGACTACGACGCGGTCATCGTCCTCGGGGTCATCAACTCGGTCAAGTTCGCGGAGAAGACCTTCTACTCGGCCCAGCGACTCGGGATACAGACCCCCTTCGACGACGTGGACGTAAAAAAACTCCTCCACGGATCGACCCTCGACTACATGGACTTTGTCATCGAACTCATGGAAAAATACGACCGCCCCATCTACCCGGTGGCCCTGGTCATCACCGAAGAGGACGACATAGTGCACTCGAAGGACCAGAGCCGCTACAAGCTCATCCTCTTCCGCTCGCCCGAGGAGGCGGTCCTCTGCATAGCGAAGCAGCTCGAATACCAGCGGTACATGGACAAACGGAAGGACCAGTGACATGAACGAGATTATTGCGAAGGCACTGAAATCTGGAAAGACCCGACTGTCTGAATACGACTCGAAGCGGCTCATCGCATCCTGCGGGGTTCCTGTCTGCCGGGAATTTCTCACGAAAACGAAGGACGAGGCTGCCGAAAAAGCGGCCGGGCTCGGTTACCCGGTGGTGCTCAAGGGGTGCGGGGCGGACCTGAGCCACAAGACCGAAATGGGGGTGGTGAAGCTCGGCGTCTCAACCGAAGAGAAACTGGTGAAGTCGTACGAAGAGATTACCGGCACCGGCATCGACA
>CAZEPS010000185.1:0-8575 GCA_964514165.1 uncultured Leptospirales bacterium | reverse complement strand
AACTTTAAATATAAAATTAAACCTCCTGGTTACGTGGAACAATTTGAGAATGCTTTCCCGTCACTTACCTGAGTGGCAAGGGGGATGAGCAGGGGAGGAGTAAAAAAAAAAGGGGGCGTCTGGAAGGACGCCCCCGAGGGTATATTGATCAGTCGGGAAGAAACGGTAATGGCACTGTAAAACGTTTCGGCGGGCGGGGCAGGTCAAACCCCGCCCGCCGTTCTATGGAAACAATCTACTCAATGATTTTGTCAATTTTAAGGTATTTCTCTGACAGCTGTTTCAGCTGACGTATCCTCTCCTCGTTGTCCCTGGTGAGAAGGGCGTCCATCCGGTCTATCTGCCTGGTCACCTGGTAGGTGTCCATGGTGACCAGGAGCAGGGGGATGTTCTTTTCCGACGCCTTGGCGATAATCTTCGGCGGCGGCAGGATGTTATTCGTCAAAAGAATGCCCATGGTATCGCTGTCAAGGGCCGCGATTATCATGTCGTCGCGGTCGCCGCTGGTGATGAGGAACTTGTTCTCCTTGTTGAACAGGGGGTTCCGCAGGGACTCGTCTGTGGACATGGCCCCGACGAAAATGTTCTTCACCAGGTTGTTCATCCCCTTTTCGCCGGATATGACCTTGGCGTAAAGCTTTTCTGCCAGGTAGCTGATCGAGAAATGGGTGAGCTGTTCCTTGTAGGGTATGATCCCGAGAACGTTGAGTCCCATCTCGTCGATCTCTTTCTTGTAGAGATCCTCGAATTCATCGATGTCCCGGACCTTGTTAATGATTACCCCGGCCATCTTCATTTCGTTCATATCAGCGTAATGGTTCATGAACCTGAGGTCGTCGATGACCGTGTCATTGTTTCCGCTTACCACCACGATGAGGTCTCCCTCAACGTGTTTCGCCACGGAAAAGGGATCGAGAAAGAGGGAGGCTCCGTAGGCGATGTCACGGCCGCCTTCGATGATGAGGGCGTCCTTGCCGCGTCCCAGGTTCTCCGCCATCTCGACCAGGGTCTCCCGGATGGTGTCCCGGTCATAGACATACCGGAGCTTGGAATGATCAAAACCGAGGGTTATGCTTTCCGGTTCCTCGTCAAGGCCGAATATATCGATTATGAGATTGGAATCGTAGTCCCAGTTCCTCTTGCGACGGTAAATGAGCCGGTCCCCGAAGGGTTTCATGTAGCCGAACTTCTTATCGATAGATGACATGAGGCCGACAATGATACTGGTTTTACCCGCCCCTTCCCTGGTTGATGCGAATACAAGCTTTTTCATTTATTGTTCCTCCTTCGACTTCTTGAGTAGAATTCTCACGTCCAGTGCCTTCAAACCCCGGGACTCCTCGTAAAGCACCACGGGATTTATTTCTATGTCACTGATCCGATCGCACCTGTGAAGTATGGTGCCGACTTTGATGATTACTTCAATGATGCCGTTTATGTCCTTCCGTTCCTCGCCCCTTACCCCGAGCAGGAGGGGATAGGACTGGATCTCCTCGAGCATCCCCATTGTCTCTTTCCGGTTGAGAGGAAACGATCTGAAGCTCACGTCTTTCATGACCTCGACGTAGATCCCCCCGAGACCGCACATGACCACCGGGCCGAAGGCGGGATCGCGAATCGCTCCCACCACGATCTCAAGGCCCTCCTGGACCATCTCGGCGAGCTCCACCCCTTCGATATGGGCGTCGGGCTTGTAGGCCCTGCACTTCTGCATGATAGCCTCAAAGGCGTCGATGACCTCTTCTTTATTATCGAGGCCCAGGGCCAGGCCGCCGGCGTCGCTCTTATGAACGATGTCCCGGGAAACCACCTTCATTACCAGGGGATATCCCATCTCCTCGGCATGGGTCACCGCCTCGTCGAGGTTCCTCGCTATCCTGCTTTGAGGTATGGGTATATTAGCTGCGTCCATGACTTCCTGGGCCTCGTTGGCGAGAAGAAACTTTCTGTTGTCAGCGAGTACCGCATCGATAATCGCGTTAATGCGATCAGCGTCGATTTCGGCAAAATCAGGCTCCTGCCCTATCTCTTTCCTGGTTCGGAAATACTTGAACGCGGCCCCGAGGCATGACACCGCCGGGTCAACGTCGTTGAAAACCGGGATATTGTCCTTTCTAAGCTGGACTATGGCGTCCTCCACGGCCCTCCCCCCGACAATGGCATAGCTTATCGGCTTGCCCGCCTTCTGGTGCTTGTCATAGGTCTCCCGGATCATCGGGGCCAGGTTCTCGGAGTCGAAGGTGGCTGTCTCGCAATAGAGGGCCATGGTGGCGTCCATGAAATCACTCGTGGCCGGGGCGCTCAATGCCAGGTCATAGTCCTTAGCCTTGGCCCCTCCGGTTATGTCCACCGGGTTCTTGGTGGATCCGTATGACGGGGTGGCGGGCCCGAACACGTCCCGGAGTATTCCCTGGTCGTCAAAAAGATCGATGCCGTAGTTTTCGCAGGCGTCCGTGGCAAGTACTCCGATTCCGCCGCCGTTGGTCACGATAACGCTCCGGTTGCCCGCCGGCGCGGGAGTGACGGCGAGGAACTTGGCCCAGTTGAAGGCCTCCTCCAGGGTGCGTGCCCTGAGGACCCCGCACTGCCGCATGACCGCGTCGAATATGTTGTCCGCTCCAGCCAGGGAGCCGGTATGGGACGCGGCAGCCATGGCGCCCCGCTTGGAGCTCCCTGACTTGATTACGATGATCGGCTTGACTTTCGTGGCTTCTTTCAGCACCGGTATGAGCCTGTCTCCGTGCCTGACCCCCTCTATGTACATGAGTATTACTTTCGTCTGATCGTCCCGGACAAGGTATTCCAGGAGGTCTCCCTCGTCGATGTCGCACTTGTTTCCGAGGGAGACGATGGCCGAAAGGCCGATATTGTCCACAGCGGTCTTGCCTATCATGGCGATACCGAGGGCGCCGCTCTGGGTAAGGATCGCGACGTTACCCGGCATGATATCGGTCGCGGAAAAGGTGGAATTCATGGATGATTTCGCGAAAAACATTCCGAAGATATTCGGGCCCAGAACACGCATCCCGCTCTCTTTTGCGATACGGACGATCTCGTCCTCGTCGGCGTGGTTTCCCACTTCGGAAAACCCTGAGGTGATTATCTGGATGTTCTTCACCCCGGCCTCGGCGCATTTCTTCACGGCGTCGACCGTGAATTTCGCCGGTATGACGATGGAGGCCATGTCGATCGGTTCCTTAATTTCAGTTATGTCGGTATACACGTCATGGCCGAGTATTCTCCCTCCCTGGGGATTCACCGGATAAATTTTCCCCTGGTATCCCCCGGAGACAAGGTTTTTCACAATGGTATGGCCTATCTTCTTCTCATCGTAGGACGCCCCGATAACCGCGAAGCCCTGCGGCTCAAACAGACTTTGGATTGGTATGGTTTCACTGCTCTTCATCACTCTCTCCAAACCTCATTATTAATTCAAATACTCCCTGATCCACCCTCTTCTGCATCTCAAAACCCGCCTTTTCAAACACATGAAGCATGGGCCGGTTTTCAGCAAGAACCTCGGCGGTGAACCCCTGGAGGCCCTCCCGTTTCGAGAGGAGGGTCAGGTAATCCAGGAGCTCACTTCCGATTCCCTGGTTCTGGTAATCGTCCCTGACCGTGAAGGCAACCTCCCCCATGAAATTTCGGTCGTCTTTTATAACCTGACCAATTCCAACCAGGGTTTCTTTCCCTTCTTCCTCGATACTCGCAAGGATCACCAGTTCCCTGGTATAGTCTATTACCACGAAATCCTGCCGCATCCGGTGGGGAACATCCCTGCGCCTTGACATGAACCGGCGCTCCAGGCTCTGATCAGAAAGATCATAGAAAAAGTCTTTTATCAGCGGCTCGTCGTTGATCCGCACCGGCCGCAGGAAAATCGTCAGCCCTTTCTTGGTTGTCCTGACGGATTCCAGGTGCTCCGGGTACTCGCCCTTCTTTCCAGGTATGAAGGCCTGGTCACGATAAATCAGGTTATGCTTTTTCGCATCCTGGATAAGCTGCTCCCTGAATTTCGGGTGAGCGATGGCAATGAGGTCCATGGCACGCTCCCGGATGTTCTTTCCGTGGATGTAGGCGATCCCGTATTCAGTCACCACGTAGTGAATGTCCCCCCGGTTCAGGGTGACCCCGGTCCCCTCTTCGAGGAAGGGGACGATGCGCGATACCTCGTCGTCCTGGGCCGTGGACTGGAGCACGAGAATGGTCTTGCCCCCCGGGGAGAGTATGGCCCCGCGCATGAAGTCCGCCTGGCCGCCTATGCCGCTGAAGAAGGTGCTGCCGATGGATTCGGCGGTGGCCTGGCCGGTGAGATCGATCTCCAGGCAGGCGTTGATTGCGGTCATGTTGCTCTGCTGGGCAATGTTGATGGGATTGTTCGTGTAGCTTATGTCGCGAAAGGCAATGGAAGGATTGTCATCGAGAAAATCATAGGTTTTCTTCTCTCCCATGCAGAAAGCGGCAACTGTCTTACCGCGGTCAACGGCTTTTTTCGTATTGTCTATTACCCCGGCCTTTATCAGGTCCACCATGGAATCGCTTAAAAGCTCGGTATGGATTCCCAGGTTTTTCTTGTCCCTCATCTCCTGGAGAATGGCGTTCGGCATGCTGCCGTATCCTATCTGGATAGTGTCCCCGTCGTTAATGATGCTGGAGACGTATTTCCCGATCTGGCGTGCTATTTCAGACGGTACCGAAGTCTCGAATTCGAGAAGCTCCTCTTCATATACCACCAGATAGTCGATATCCTTCAAATGAATAAAGGTGTCCCCGTGCACCCGGGGCATATTCGTATTAATCTGGGCGATGACGACCCGTGCGTTATCGACCGCGCTCTTGCAGATATCCACGCTGATCCCGAGGCTGACGAAACCGTTGCTGTCCGGGGGGGACACCTGGATGAGGGCCACGTCAATCGGTATCATCCCCTTTTTGAACTGGTCCGGAATACGGGACAGGAATATGGGGGTGTAGTCAGCCATGCCCTGGTTTACCGATTCCCTGGTGTTTTTTCCGACAAAAAAGGAGTTGTGCCTGAAATTATAGGTGAACTTCTGGTCGGTATAGGGGGCGACACCGAGGGTCCAGACGTGCATGACCTCGGCCTCTGCCACGGCCTTCGGATGCGATTCAACGAACCTGACCAGGGCGTTCACCAGATACTGGGGCTCACCGCAGGCGGTGCTGATAAAGATTCGGTCGCCCCGGTGAATGTTGGAAAAAATAACGTTCTCCTCCGCGAACTTATCCGGAAATTCATTTTGCCAGTGCTCGATAAGCTTATTCTTTACATCTTTCATGATTGTTTCTTCCCGGCACCTGAGTACCTTTTGACATAATTAATATGGTAAATATTGACACCGATAACAATAGGTGACACTATATATTATAAGTGGGGAATTGGATCGGTGCTGTTAGGGGAATCCCCCATAGAAAAAAGATACTGATACAGGATAAAAAAGCAAGAATACATATTTATAATTTGTTTAAAAAAACAATGATATGTATATTTTAATAAGTGTTAAAATGATTATATCTACAAAAATTGAACATTTTCGATTTTTCGCTTGTATTTAACAGGGGAGGCAAGAAATGAGTGAAACATCAATATCGGCTGATTATCCCTTCGAGTCCAGGTATATAGAAGTTGAGGGATCGAAGTTGCATTACATTGACGAGGGGACCGGAGACCCGGTCCTCTTTCTGCATGGCAACCCGACCTGGTCTTACCTGTGGCGGAACATTATACCGCACGTGATACCTCTCGCCCGGTGCGTCGCCCCGGACCTTATCGGCATGGGCCGGTCTGACAAGCCTGACATTCCCTACCGGTTCTTTGATCACTACCGATACCTGGAGGGATTCATCAACGCCCTGGGATTGAAAAAGATCACCCTGGTAATCCACGACTGGGGCTCGGGGCTCGGGTTCCACTATGCCATGAACAACCGGGACAACATCAAGGGGATAGCGTTCATGGAAGCCATAGTCCGCCCGTCACGGTGGGAGGAGTTCCCCGGTGGTTTCAAGATGGCGTTCAAGTTGATGCGGGCCCCGTTCATCGGCTGGTTTCTCATAAGCGTGATGAATATCTTCGTGGAGAAGGTCATGCCCGCTTCAATCGTCAGGAAACTCTCCAGGGATGAGATGGATAATTATCGGAAGCCCTTTCCGACCATCAAAAGCCGGAAACCGGTCCGGCAATGGCCGCGGGAGATTCCCATCAGCGGAAAACCGGCAGATGTCCACCGCGCAGGGTCAGAATACTTCGAAAAACTGAAACAGTCCGATATTCCGAAACTCTTTTTCTACAGCAGACCGGGGGCCATCATATCGGAAAAATTCGCTGAATGGATAATAAGCAATATACCGAACCTGAAAAGCGTTGATCTCGGCAGGGGACTCCATTACCTCGAAGAGGACCATCCCCACCGCATCGGAGAGGAGATTGCCTCCTGGTACCGGGGTTTGTAAAATATATTAGACAACCTACTACTGTTTTTTTTCAATTGCCTCAAGACTGCTCCCCTGTATCTGCCCGGGGGATAATACGCTTAAACAACCTTTTGATCCTGGCTGTCTGATTTATCATTGCCCCCACCGGGCAGAGAAACCGGCACCAAAACCTCTTAATAAAGAGGGATATAATCAATATCGCAGGCAGAAGGTACCATTGGAAGGTGTAGGCTTCAAAACCGAAAATGGTTGAAAAGGGCATAATGTAAGTTGCAATAGAAGGATCAGACGACAGGAATATCATCATCAAAGACAGCCACGCGATAAAATACGTCACATACTTACCGGCCTTTAAAATTTTCGGGTTAATTTTGACTTTAAACCCGGTTATCTTGTTCAAAAGCTCCTGGAGTGTACCAAAGGGACAGAGCCAGTAACAGTAGAGGTTTCTCCCAAATATAATAGTAATGAGAACAATACCAATTATCAGTATCCACCAGAACAGGTTCTGTTTCAGTGAAGGGTAAAATCCGAGTAACAGAGACGATATCTGGGACAAAGACAGGGGCGAATTGAGATAAAACCCGAGAACTGCAAGGCCGATAATCATTGTCACATACCTGAGCCAGGAGACCTTTTTTAAAGAACCGAATATAATCAAAATTAACAGGGAAATTAGAATTACGTCTTTATATCCGAACTCCCATTTCACCGTTTTATCCCTTACATCGATATTCATTACATTACGTGCAACGTTATAGCTGCTTTTACGTATGGAATCGATAAAGGCCTTTGATGATACGGTCGCTCCGGAAACCGTATCGATTCCATTACCGGTTACCATGGGATCAGTGATTTTTTTGTTCACAAACTGGGTGAAAAATTTATTCTTTTTGAGGCGTTCGAGATAAAGGGGGGTCTCTTTGTGGCCCAGCACATGAATATCATTGATTTTTCCCTCGTTGCTGATTTCAACGGCAATGTAAAACGGACCTCCCCAGCCGTTCCCTTTTGTTACGGATAGATACGAACCAATATTTTCATCTTTTCTATCAATCCGATAAATCAAAGGATTAGACTCTATTTCTACCAGGGTATACTTTTCACCGAAAAAGCCTTGCACCAGGTTCTGTAGATTCACATTTCTGTGCATGAAACCATACAAATAGGCTGCGACAAGGAGGGCATAGGCAGACCACTTGAGCATATTCTTTGGAGATAATGAAATCATAAAGAGTTAATTTTTCTCACATAAAGACAGACTAACATAGATATAATAATGAAACCCGGCGGAATAACCCGCCGGGTTAACATTAACATAAATCCATTTTACTGACTGTCTTTGAGTACAAGCCTCCTGGTTATAAATAGGAGAAGGAGCGCCGGTATGCCAAAGAACACCAGTCCCAGGGCCCCGGCCTGGGCTACGCCTTCCATGATACCACTGAAAAACCAGGCTATTGAAAAAACAAGTAAAAGGAGTCCCAGAACAGCCAGGATCCATGAGTACCATTTGATCGTGAATGACCTGTTGTAATACACGAGGCCAATAACCCCCAGAGTCGTTAAAACACCGAGGGTGAAGAAGAGTATTTCTAATCCATTAAAAACCATAATTTACCTCCAGTTAGAATCCGTCATAAGAACGTCCCCTGCTGCTCCAGAAGCGTTTAATTTCAGTCCTGCTGTCGATCTTGCCGTAACCAAATATCCTGTCCATTTCCTTGAAGACAGTAAGGACCGGACCTGGCATGAAATCAGCCATCCAGTCAATTAAACGGTGGTGCCAGAAATCGGGCTTGTTATAGGGACACACCCCCATGCAGATTGCGCAGTCGGTTCCGTTATCGACCCAGACTTTGAAGCACTTCTTGGCGTTAACATAATATTTTTTCGTTCCCACGGCATTGTAGTAGGGATTATCCTTGTCTTCATGGGTCGGATGAAAAGAGGGCTCATCGTCGAATGTAATGGCCTTGCCAGGACATGCCTCTGCACACCGCTTGCACTTGCGGCAAAAATCATCAACTCCGAAAGTCTTTGGCTTATCATATTCAACGAAATCGAATTCAGTATACACCTTGCAGAGACGGACCCGGGGCCCGTACTTATTCGTGAT
>CAZEPS010000184.1:0-8594 GCA_964514165.1 uncultured Leptospirales bacterium | reverse complement strand
ACTCGAGTTAGGCGATTTCTGGGCATAATTATGCCACAAGTTTCAACCTTTTATAAATGTCTTGTTTAGAGACACCTCTCCTGTTCATTTCAATAATCTGATCAACGAATGACCGCTTCTTCATAATTGAGAATATTTTTCTCGATTGTCCAAGACTCTTTTCGTTATTGGATACTCTCAAAATTTCCAGTAATCCATACGCAATTATTACCAGAGCACAATACTTCTTTATTGCCTTCAATCTTCGCATTTGATAATGGCCCATACCCAATCGATCTTTGAGATACAAGTATCCGACTTCAATATCCCAGCGAAAGCCATAGATTTTGAGGATACTTTCTGTACTCAGGTTCATGTCCGTACTAAGGACATACCGTATTGATCGATCCTTATTTCTTTTTGTGATCACCAGCGTGACCAGGCCAATACCGCTCATGTAAACGTCTTTACGACGTACCAGATAGGCTTCACCATTCAAGGTCATTTTCTCAAATGATGAGTTTCTCAAATTTGAAACATACTTTTTCAGTTTATGTTTCATTCCATGCTCTGATAACCGGAAAACACGGTTCATTTTGACGCCACCAATAACATGATAGCCTTTTTCCAATGCTATTTTTATTAACTTCTCTGAAGTATACCATGAATCCATGGTGATAAATACCCGTTCATTGCTGAACGGTGTAAATTCTTCTATTAAATCTTGAGCAATCTCTATCTTCGTCTTGAATTTAGTTTTGAGCCTTTGTGCTTCTTTTTTATTGAGATAGAATTCAAAATCATAGGGAATAGATATGTCACCTATTCGATAATGATTGCTCACAATGCAGTGCCCGTATGTTACCTTCCCTGTGCTATGACTATAATGGAAACCAAGACCTTCCATATTCTTCGTCATTGTTCCTTTTTCATTGAGCGTATCATCAATGGAAAGAATGCCTGTTCTTGCCTTCCCGGCATACCGTTTCATTTGATAATGGTATTGCCTTAACAGATTTCTATGATCCCAATTGGCATTTCGTATAAACTGTATATCATTGCTTACATCAGTTCCATGTATCTGATGTCTGTTCAGTTTGGAAACTGTATGCCGACCCTCATAATCAATGATTGGTTCTATAATGTTAATCAAATGCTTCATCTGAGGCTTTGAAAAAATTCCCTCAAAAGATGTAAAATACTTGTCTCTTTTCTCTGATGTATTACTTTTTTAACCATTGTTTACTCGTTTTTACGAGACTATTCACAATGGGGTGAAAAATTAATACAATTTTTTGCCTCATTTCTTTTTTCTTTCTAAAAATCGCCTAAGTCGAGTTATTTATAAGGTTACGTAATATTTCTTGATTGTGCTAAAATATTTCAGTATATTTTAAATAATTGAAGGACTCATTCCAGCAAGGAGGTGAGTAATTATGGAGAATATTGACCACTACTGCGGAGAATACTGCGTAATTGAGAAGTGGGCCGACGAGGGTTTGAAAAAGGAAAAGAGCAGAAAGCAGAGCAGGTAATACGAGAATGCCCTCAAACCCTTTAATGATATATTGCAACAGACAAAGGGCCCCGATAGTAATCGGGGCCTTTTTTTTTACCAGCCAGAGCGGTTTCTGTTACTGATATCTCTTTTGTCGCTGGATTACATGGGGCGTTATAGAATACCTATTGTCAGAATGAACCGTCAGTTGAGAAAAAATACTGCTTGAAATAAAAGTCATTGTGGGGACAGATTCTCAGTAAATCACGGGTAAAAGATCACAATATCCATCCGATCTTCCAGCCCGATAAATGAGGAATATTCGCCAGGATCCATGGAAGATTACCTCGAAGAAAACATCCACCCCGAAGAAGGGAACGATCTGCCTGAACATGAAGATGCAGGGCAGGCGGAAGAGGATGCCGGTGACGTTATCGTGGATGAGTCATTTCCGGATGCAGCCCCGGAAACGGTAGATCTCCCTCCCCCGGAGCCGCCCCGGGAAGATGAATTCCCTGTTCAGGAAGAGGGGCCCCCAGCCGGGGACTATGCCCCTGAAGAAGAAGAGTACTTTCCTGAAGAGAGCTACCTGGTCAACTTCGAGGAGCTCCTCAAGACCGACGACCTGGAGTCCCTCGGTTTGATGCTCCTGGAGCGTATCCTCGGCGACGAAGACATGATGAAGAAGGACATCCTGGACCGGTTACTCGATTTTGTATTTTTCAAGATTCAGACCGGCAATGTGTACATCCCGAGTATGGCATATCCGGCAAAGAGGATGCGGGACGAGGAACTGGAAGGGAAGATTATCAAACTCATCAACGAGCACCTCTACCCGGAGATAATATTCCGTTTCCTCAAGGTGTTTACACGGAACGTCCACAACGCGGACACGAACCTCTATATCGCGAACCTGATCACCTCGGAGGACATCATACGGTCGATATACGAGACCTTTAAACTGTTGAAGAAGGACATCTTTATCAGCGACCCGAAGGCGAGGACCATGAATGTTAAGAGGATCCAGCAGTTCCCCGCCAGGTCCGAGGACAGGCTCTCATCACCCCTGGATATCTGCGCCATGCTCAAGTATATACTGGAGTTTTTCCTCCTGAAGTATGATCTCAGTCACATCTATACCCACGAGGACATCATGCTCTCACGGCCTGGGGAGTGATCAGAACCGTCCCGGAATTCTCTCTATCACCTCCCCTTTTTGCATTCTCAGCTCTTTCACGTAGATGTTTTTATATCTGCGGGAGTCTTTGAAGGTTTCGGTGTTGTTGTATCTCGGCTGGTAGGTGGTAATCAGCCAGTAGAGGATGTCCTGGAAATCGGGGATAGGCCCTTCCACGACCGTGTACTTATAGTAGAGTACACTCTCTTCCAGCGCACTGGTGATGGCCGGTATGTCTGTCAGAAAGGTGTCCATGATTTTTTTTATGCCCATCCTGCACCCGTCGCGCCAGCTGTTGTAAAAGAGGATGTATTCGTAGCGGTTTTCCTTCAGGTACATGAGACAGATAATCCCGGGCATCTCCGGTATTATCCGCGACGCCGCGTGCTTGTCATACTTGTACACCGGCGACCAGGCTATAGAATAATACGCGTCCGGTCCCATGATCTTTTTTTTCATGTCGCTCCCCCGCTTCTCTTTTTCTTCATTCCCGTGATGAGGGTATCGAGCTGTTCAAGAAGTCGGTAACCCCGTTTCTGCACGTCAAGCTCGTAGTAT
This sequence comes from uncultured Leptospirales bacterium, assembly GCA_964514165.1. Lineage (GTDB taxonomy): Bacteria > Spirochaetota > UBA4802 > UBA4802 > UBA5550 > CAZEPS01. The sequence continues at coordinate 5,382 of CAZEPS010000184.1, read as the reverse complement.
AATTTCATCCTCTTCCTGAAATCGAGGATGAAATAATTTGAGATGAAATCGGTTATCTGGTTCAAATCGATAATATAGTTAAGGAGGTCGATGAGCCTGTCAGATTCGTCAACGTTGATAAGGAAAATCAGCTCCTGGGCCTTTTTCCTTAGTTCCTCGAGAAGGAAAGCATCAGTATGGATAGGGCTGTTCTCGATAATGGTGAACTGCGCGTTCTGGAGCTTGTCTATGGAGTTAATCCTGACCCTGAGGAGGCCCTTGAGCTGCAGCCGGACACGAGTATCCGTGTCCTCAACCTCGGCGACCTCGGACAGGGTGGCAATGCGCTTTTTATAAAAGATTATATCCGGGTACCACCTGATCGGATAGGAAAGAATCCGGTCGCCCCTGGCTATGTCACCGGAAACACCGGTCTTTTTCAAAAGAACTGACATGGTGCAGTAGGGAAATATAACCTTTCGTTTCAGATAGAATATATTTAGTTCGAATTCCTGCATGGAACAGTGCCCTTAATATGATACTCAAAAAAACCAGGTACAGCCAGCAAAGATTACAATAAAGAGCCGGATACTCCTGAAAATAAAAAAAGATTGAAAAATTGCCTGCCGGTCTGTATTTTTGTTAGTATCAGGATAGATTGTCCTCTATAAAACAACAAAAATTTATTACGGGCTATCATTTCCAGATATATATATGGATGTAAATCGCGCGTGGCGAGGAACGGTATGGATGATAAGAGAAAAAATAAACGGGTAAAGAAGGTCCTCAAGTCAGAGGTTCATTCAGACGAGGCAATGACCTTCAGCAGTTCTGTTGATATCAGCAAGGGGGGGATTTTTATTTCGACCCCTGAACCGATAGGTTCCGGGTCGGAGATAAACCTTTCCATTCAGGTCCCCGGGGGGAAGGTCATTGATATCAAGGGTATCGTGAAATGGGTCAGAAACGACGATAAGGAAGGGGAACGTGCCGGCATGGGCATAGAATTCACCGACGTGAACCCTGACATTGATGGAATAATCGAATAACGCATTATTACATGTATATCTTCCACCCGGGAGTTACTGCATGCTTGTCCGAATCCCGCCGATTTTTGCGATCGTCTTGATAAGAAAAAAACCGAATGCCGAGAGCTCATCCCCCTGGATCATGTAGATTCTCTTCATGATCCAGGCGCAGGCGAATTTTCTCACATCAAGGCTTCGAATGATTTTAAATATGGGCCCGAAATGAAAATGAAAATATAACGTGAAGAGTTCATCGAGAAAATATTCTATATTTTCCTTGTTCTTCATGTCATAAAATTTGCTGAATGAAACATGCCTGTCATTGTACAGGAAGTACTCGGCGAACGTCCGTATACCGTAATCCTGGTACAGGAGATAGGTGACCGCTTCGTCGATGTCCCTCGTGTATTCTGAAATATCCGACATGCCGCTGTACAGTTCATAGAGGGGTACGATCTTTTCCTTGATATCGTCATGCTCGATGGCCAGTGAACGCTGTTTGCTTTCGTTTGAGAATATGTTAACGATAATCGAGTCAATCCTTGAGCCGTACTGTCTTCCGAAGGGGGTCAGAAGCATCTTATCGTTGAGGAAGACCCGCTTTGCCGGCTCCTGCACCGGGTTTTCGTCAATGAATTCACTGGTGTTTTCTTCCCTCATGAGCGCCTTCTGGTGTTCCGCGGATTTTTCATAGAACATGTCGATGGTTTTTTTCACGATCCTTTCGATATCCTCGAGGCTCATGCGGGGGTTGCGTGACACGAGGAGTTTTTCCCTTCTCACCGGGTCGTCCTCGTTGAAGAAAAATTTCATGTATGTCCTGTCGTTCCAGTATTCTTTTCTGTTCAGCAGGGTGACGTAGGCGTCATGGAGTGATGCTGAGATAATGCCATGCTGTACCTTGGTTGAAATCGAGACCTGGTTTTCCGTCAGGTCCCTGAAGGATTTTACGTGGCCCTTGAGTTCGTTTATCGGCATGGAGAGGGTGGTATTCGCCTTGCCCATGTTCATGTTGTACTGCTGGGTCTGGTGGCTCAGCCTGTTCTCCATGATGTTCCTGAGACTCAGGTATGACGATATGTTTGAAGGGTTCGACACGTCTGAAAAGATGTTCGACACGTATTCTGTCTCAAGATCCCGAACACCCTTCAGTGCGATGTTGTAGAGCTTTGACAGGGCCTGGATATTTACCAGGAATTCGATGATTGTGCTCGTCTCGGTGCTGTTCAGATTGTAGCTGTAGTTAATAATGCCGGAGAGCTTCCCTTCCGACAAAATCTCCGCGTAATCGGTCAGCTTGTTTACTATCCGGTTGAACACGTTGTAATCGATGAACTCCTGCATTTCCTGAATTTGCTGGGTCATCAAACGTTCAAGTTCAATATAGGTTTTATATTCGCTGTCCTGGATGGTATCCATGGAATACTCCCTGATTCTGTACCGTGCCTGTCTGTAAACTATGCCATGTTAACTGAAAAATGGCAAGATTTTTATTGACGTTACCGGGGAACCGTCGATATATAAGAAAAATTATACCATGTAAACGGGCCGGCGAAATACGGCCGCTGGTATGCATACTCAATTTCGGAAACAGAATTTATAGCACTCATCATCTATGACAAATATCTATGACATATAGAGGAGGAAGCCATGCCTGTTGTTAACGTAAAAACTGCCGGTTCGCTTTCAAGGGACCAGAAAAAGAAGATCGCAGAGGCATTTACCGGCGTCCTGGAAGAGGTTGCCGGAAAAAATCCGAAATACACCTACGTGGTTTTCGAAGAGATTGAGAGGGAGGACTGGGCCATAGCCGGCAAACTCCTGGATGAATAGACCTAATATCGTGGGAAGATAAAAACTCTTTATAACCGCGATGATCGCAATCAAGTATATTCTTATCGGGCCTCGGCAGGGAGTTTTTTTTGCAAGGAGAGTACCATGAAGAAACTATTTCCGCTTTTAATACTCGGCATCGCTTTCGGCATTGTGGAGGGATCGATCGTGGTCTATCTCAGGCCCCTGTTCAGCCCCGGAAACGATTTTTCCCTGGTCATCCTCCAGCCGGAGATGCTGAACAGCGTGCAGATGATCGTCCTCAAGACTGAAATCGGGCGTGAAATAGCGACCCTCTTTCTCCTGGGGGCCGCGGCCGCAATCGCGGCGCGGTCATTTCTTCACTGGGTTTCCTATTTCGTGTTTACCTTCGCGGTGTGGGACATCTTTTACTATGTCTGGCTGGCAGCGCGGACAGGGTGGCCTGATTCACTCACGGACTGGGATATTCTTTTCCTGGTGCCGGTCATGTGGCTCGCCCCGGTTATAGTACCGATCGTGATATCTATCATCGGGATCGGGGTGAGCGTGCTGGTGGTACGCACCCTGGACGTGTGCGGCAGGGTCATCCCCCGTCCACAGCACTGGATACCGGTGGTGATTGCCCTTATTCTCTGGCAGATATCCTTCGTGAATAAAACGTCAGCGGGTATGAGCCGGTTCCCGGAATCCTATTCCTGGTGGCTTTTCGTCACCGGCATTGTCCTGGTCCTGGGGGCATCGGTCCTGTTTTACCTCCAGGTATACCGTAGACACCGGGGCATGATGTTCCGGACCTAGTGGGTGAAAAAGGCGAAGTAAATTACGAAAATCACACCCAGTATGTAGCAGAGGGGCTTCACCTCTCTCCCCCTTCCTGAGATGAGCATAAAGAGGGGATAGGTAACGAATCCGAAACCGATGCCGTAGGCGATATTGTAGCTGAACGGTATCCCGAGTATCACGAGAAACGCCGGTATCGCCTCGACCGGGTCGTCCCAGGGTATCAGCGGAATTGATTTCATCATGAGGCTTCCCACGAGGATCATGACCGGTGCAACGGCAGGGAGCATGGCCCCTGATTCGCCGACTCCTCCCCCTATCATCTCCACCAGGGGTGTGAAGAATATGGCAAGGATAAAGAGAACGGCGGTCATCATGTTGGCGAGACCGGTCCTTCCTCCTTCGGCTACGCCCGAGGCGCTCTCGATATAGGACGAAACAGTGGAACTCCCCATGACCGCTCCCGCTGTGGTGGCCGTAGCGTCTGCAATGAGCGCTTTCCCAATGCGGGGGAGTCTGCCGTCCTCTTTCAAAAGACCTGCCTGGGTCCCCACGCCGACCAGGGTCCCCACCGTGTCAAAGAGGACCATGATGAGAAATACCAGCACTATCGGGATCATGGCAAAGTGGAAAAGCCCCTTTATATCGAGTTTGCCGAATATGGGGGCTATCGACGGGGGAACGGCGACTATTCCCCTGTATTCGATGAGGGATATGGGGATGCCGGCCGCCTGGAATATATAGTGAAGGGCGAGACCGGCCGCGCCGGTGATTACTATCCCCCAGAGGAAGGCGCCGCGAACTCGTCGTATATGAAGCACGGATGTAAGAAGCAGGCCGAACACCGCCAGCACCGTGTAGGGATTGTTCAGGTTGCCCAGGGCCAGGCCGGTAGCCGGGTTTCCAGTGACGATGCCGGCGCGCTGGAGTCCGATAAGGGCGATGAAGGCGCCGATGCCGGCTGAAATCGCGAACTTTAATGAACCCGGTATGCTGTCGAAAACCGCCTCGCGGAATTTAAAGGCCGATAAAATGAGGAAGATGAGCCCTGACACGAACACCGCGGCAAGGGCTGTCTGCCATCCGACAACAGCCCCTCCCACGGTCATGCCGGCGACCGTCACAAAGTAGAAGTTCTCTCCCATTACCGGGGCCAGGGCCACGGGGTAGTTGGCTGCGAGTCCCATGATGAGGGTCCCCAGGGCGGACACCAAACAGGTCACCACCACAACAGCCTGGGGGTCCATTCCGGCCCCCATGGGGGGTTCCCCCCCGAGGACCGCCCTCTGGACGAAGATTATGTAGCACATGGTCATGAAAGTGACCGCACCGGCCCGGAGTTCGGTTCTCACGGTTGTGTTGTTTACATCGAGCTTGAATATCCGGTTGAGGACATTGTTCGTGTTCATGGTAATTCCATTGCTGTTTATTGATGGTTAAGTTGTTTCTCTACCCCCCTTACTGGAAAGGGACTTCAGGTTGTAGGCAATGTCGACAATAGATTTTGCCGTATCCAGGAGGGTCTGTGAATCGGAAGATATTTCCTGTGACGTGTCGTTAATTACGGCAACGCTTTTTGAAACCTCTTCAAACGCGATCTTCTGCTCGCTGACCGCGCCAAGTATGTTGTTTGCGTCGTTTATCACGCTTTCGAGGGATTTTCTCGCGTTCTCGTTGAGGATGAGATCCTGCTCGGTGAGATCAACCACTTCGTCAATTCTCTTGCTGAAATCGGAAATATTTCCAATCATGCCGCTCAATGCATCGGTGAACACCTCAA
>CAZEPS010000183.1:0-8642 GCA_964514165.1 uncultured Leptospirales bacterium | reverse complement strand
TCATCCACTCGGACATCGAGCGGGGATTCATCAGGGCGGAGGTCATGAAGTACAGCGATCTTACTACCCACGGCTCCGAAGAGGGGGTCAAAAAGGCGGGAAAGCAGTATGTCATGGGGAAAGATTACATCGTGGAGGACGGGGACATCATCTCGTTCCGGTTCAACGTGTAGCATTGCAGGCTGATTATTTATTAATCCATACCGGTTCGTAAAAACCCGATGCCGAAAAATATTCAGCATATCCCTCGTGGAAAAAGACGGCGCTGATCATTAAAATACTATTGCATTACAGTCCTAAATAAAAAAAAATGTAATCATGAACACATACATTATCGAGCAGAATTTCCACGAGTTTGTGGAAAAGCGGTTCCAGTTTCTTAACAGCGTTTTCCTCGGCATAACCCTGAGCAACAACAATTCCGGGAAGATACTCTATACCTTCCACGACCACGTGGTGGAAGGCCTCAATAAGGAACAGCATCCCTCTGACATAATCAAGACCTTCTTCGACGGCGACACCCCCGAGGAGGGGATCATTGACCGGCTTTTCGACATCATTAAGTACATCGAGCGCCAGGTGGTCCTGTTCGACGCCATAGAAGACGCGGCATTTGAAAAAATAAACAACATCAACGGACCGAACTCCATAGGATACGTTATCGGAAGCGCGGCTGCCGAAGGGAAAACTGACGAACTGGTCAACCAGATCCTCAACAGCAGCATACGCATTGTCCTGACGGCGCACCCGACCCAGTTCTACCCCGGAACCATACTCGTGATTATAAATGATCTCCATGACGCCATCAGGAGCAACGACCTTTCGCGAATCAACACCCTCCTGACCCAGCTCTCTTACTCACCCTTTTTCAGCCACAAAAAACCGACCCCCATGGACGAGGCGGTGAGCATCATCTGGTTTCTCGAGAACGTTTTCTACGAAGCGGTCCTTAATATTCACGATACGATCCAGGCCACCCTCCCCCACCAGGGGTCCAGGGTACGCAACCCCTCCCTTATTGAACTCGGGTTCTGGCCCGGGGGCGATCGGGACGGCAATCCCTTCGTGACATCGGAGACCACTTTAGCTGTTGCCAGCCGGCTTAGGGCATCCATTCTTAAAAAGTATCTCGAAGAGGTGAATTCCCTCAAGAGAAAACTCACCTTCAGAAACGTGTACGAACGGCTCCGGGATATCGAGTCGGCACTGAAGGCGAGCGTCCACTCCCGGGGCACGCCGGAAATATCCGAGGACGAACTCCTCGAGTCCCTCGGTGAAATAAAAAAGACCCTGGTAAAAAAATACGGCAGCCTCTACGTCAGGGAAGTCGACCGTTTCATAAATATCATTCTCATTTTCCGGTATCACTTCGCCACCCTGGATATCAGGCAGGATCGGCGGGCCCACAACCGGGTTATCACCGAAATCCTCGACGGCCTCGGCCGCGGCGATGAATACCGCGACGCCTCCCCCGAAGAAAAGATCCGGCTTCTTTTTTCAATAATGGACGCCGGTGAAACCCCTGCCGTACGCTCCGAAGAAGCGAAAGAGACCCTCGATACCATGAGAAGCATGAAACAGATCCAGAAAATCAACGGCGAACAGGGGGCGAACCGCTACATCATCAGCAACTGCGGGAGCGCGGTTGACGTTATCGAACTCATGGCCCTCTTCAGCTTCGCCGGATGGGACGAATTTCCCCTCACCGTGGACCTGGTCCCTCTTTTCGAGACCATCAGGGATCTCGAAAACGCGTCGTCCGTGATGGCACACCTCTACCGGGACAGGCGCTACCGGGAGCACCTGTCCCGGCGGGGGAACCGCCAGACCATCATGCTCGGCTTTTCCGACGGGACCAAGGACGGCGGGTACCTCACGGCCAACTGGTCGATCTACAAGGCGAAGGAGGCCCTCACCGCCGCGGCACGGGAACATGGTATCGAAGTGATATTTTTTGACGGCCGGGGGGGGCCATCGGCCAGGGGAGGCGGCAAGACCCATAACTTTTACGCCTCCCACGGGAAAAGCATCGCGAACAATGTCCTCCACCTGACGATACAGGGACAAACCGTGAGTTCCAATTTCGGCACGGTCATGTCCGCCCAGTACAACCTGGAGCAGCTCATCAGCGCCGGCATCAAGAACCGGCTGAACGAAAACTACAATGCCGATTTCACGCATGATGACCGCTCCCTGATGGAAAAGCTCTCCCGCGTCAGCTACGACACCTACGGGGCACTGAAAGAGCATGAGAAATTCACCGGCTATCTTTTGACAAGGACGGCCATGCCCTACTACGGCCAGACGAACATCGGGAGCCGGCCGGACCGGCGAAAAACCGGCGGTGATTTCAGCCTAAATGACCTCCGGGCGATTCCCTTCGTTGGGTCCTGGAACCAGAACAAGCAGAACGTTCCCGGGTATTACGGCCTCGGTTCCGCCCTCGAGAACCTCGTTCAAGAGGACATCAGGGGTCTCTACCGGCGGTCCCTCTTCTTCCGGACCCTGGTCCTGAACAGCAGCATGGTCCTGGAAAAAACGAACTTCAGCATTACAAAGTACATCGAAGATGACCGGGAATTTTCCGGGCTCTGGAAGACGCTCCACGAGGAGTACCTCCGCACCCACCGGGGGCTCCTGGCGGTGACGGAGCAGGATTACCTGATGCAGAACAACCCGAAGGACCGCCTGTCAGTAAACATGCGGGAGGACATGGTTCTTCCCCTCTGCGTGATTCAGCAGCACGCCCTCTGCCGCATCCACGAGCTCAAAGAGAAAGACCCGGAGGGCAGGCTGGTTGAAAAATACAACCACATGATCGTCCGGGCATCCTACGGCATCATCAATGCCGGACGAAATTCAGCCTGACAGTATCGAAAATTCTTAAAAAACGGCAATTCCACCGATAACTATCGGTAACCATGGTCTGATCCGGCTCTCTGATCCCCGAAAAACGGCAATTCCACCGATTCTTATCGGTCCCCGGGCGCTGTTCAGGCAAATCCATTATTAATTCAGCAAAAAAATGGCACTTCCCCGGACTATTTGTATATTATTACGGAGGAAATCAGGGAAATGAATACCGATAACCATACAGGTTCCTGCACCAGGAGAAATTTTATCCGTGATGCCTGCTGCGCCGCCCTGGGTTTCACGGCACTCCCCCTGGCTCTGCCACGGGAAAACCTCCTGGCGAAATCACCATACCGGCCCCGTAAGGCCGACTACTGGGAGCGCCTCTCCGGCGGCCGGGTCCGCTGCCTTCTCTGCCCCAACAGGTGCGTCCTCTCCCCGGGGGAAACCGGCGCCTGTCACGGCAGGATGAACCGGGGCGGAACCCTCTATTCGCTGACGTACGGAAGGCCCAGCGTCCTTGCCCTGGACACGGTGGAAAAGTCCCCCCTGTACCACTTCAATTTCAGGGAACAGGCCCTGAGCATAGCCACGGCCGGGTGCAACCTGTCGTGCCGATACTGCCAGAACTGGGAGGTGAGCCAGGTGAAACCGGATCGGGTTGACAAGGTCTTTCATCTCGAGCCGTATGAGGTCATAGACCGGGCAAAGAGGCACGGGGTCAGAGCCGTTAACTTCTTTTATACCGAACCGGTGGTCTACTACGAGTACATGCGGGACATAGCCCGCCTGGCGAAAAAGCAAAACATGAAGACCTTCTGCATCACCGCCGGTTACATCAACCCCGAGCCCCTGGAGGAGATGATCCCCCTCGTCGACGCCTTCGTGGTGGGGCTCAAGGGTTTCACCGACAGCTTCTACCGGGATATTATCGGCGGCCGCCTGGAGCCGGTGAAAGATAGCCTTGTAACACTGGCCCGGCACCGGGATAAGACCTGGTTCGAGATTGTCACCCTTCTCGTACCCGGTTACAACGACAGCTCCCGAACAATAAAAGCCATGACAGAGTGGATCGCCGGGAACATAGGGAGGGAGATCCCCCTCCACTTCACCCGGTTCGAGCCCTATTACAAGATGAAGGACACGCCCCCCACCCCGCCGGAAACCCTTCGGCGGGCAGACGGAATCGCCCGGGAAGCGGGGCTCCGTTACGTGTACCTTGGCAATCTCCCGGGCGGGGAAGGATCAGCGACCGTGTGTCCCCGGTGCGGTGAAACAGTCATCGAGCGGATAAATTTCACCGTGATAAAAAACAGGCTGCAAAAGGGGAAGTGCCCCTGCGGAGAGACAATTCCCGGGAGGTGGGACACCAGATGAAACAGTTTGCTGTTACAGCGCTCACGGCTGCGATTGTTATCGGCACTTCAATAAGTGCCGGTTCCGAAACAGCTGACCGGTCATGGGAAAAGCAGCTTCATGAGCTGAACTATCTCATTATGCGCACCTCCGCCATAAACGTTATAAACGGAATCGGCCTCCGGGAGGACCAGGCAAGGGCTCTTAAAAAACTGAGCGAACGCATCATGAAAACGAACCCCCCGGTGCCGGACATGACCGGCAGCGCCGAACCGGACCTGGTGGGGGTGCGGAACACCTTCATCGAACTCATCGGTGTCCTGAAAGCGGACAGGCCGGTATCCGACGGCCTCAAAAAACGGACGGTACTGGCCCGCATGAAGGAGGCGGACATCATCACCCGGTCTGTAATCGGCGCCCGTCAGCCCGGCTACGCCGGCACCGGGTGCCTGGAGTGCCACGCCCCGCCACGGTACTTCCCGGAGGGGAACATCGACGGCACCACCATTAAGAAGATCTCACCCGTCGAGCGGGAACGGATTGACCGGGCCCACGTGTACGGCATGTTCGGAAAACCCGGCGTGATGGAACTCTGGCAGGTGAAAAGGGCCATGGACGAGATCCTCACATCAGGCCAGCAATACGTCATGAAGGATTTCCAGTGCTGCCTCTTCCCGCCCGAGGGGCTGTCAGACCCGGCCAATATCGGCCAGGCCGAGGTCTCCCGGGAGTGGCTCGACTTTTTCGACCAGGCGAGGAAGGTGCCGCCGGAAAAATGGAAGAACGTGAAATACCTCTACCTGGTCCCGGTTGAGGACTACATCACCGCATCCGTGCCGGGTATCGAAAAAAAGAAGAAAAATGCGATGATGAAACGGGCCGAAGACATCATTCATGATGCCCGGGCCCTGGACGATGTTGACTATGAGCTGAAAAAGGGGTCTCTCTGCCGCCGCATGGCCGATACCCTGAACCCGGACAGGGCCCTGCGGGAGACCCCGGGCGAGCGGGAACAGCGCCAGTTCAGGGCGGCAATGTTTCTCCTTTTTCCGAACAATGCCGGGCTATACGATAGATTACTGTATCAAAGATGAGGGAACCTGTATGAAACCTGTTATTATTGTAACCACACTATTCTTTGTAACCGCCCCCGCCCTCTCTTATTCGGGCAAGTGCGTTTCCGGCGACTGCAGTAACGGCAGGGGGGTATATCTATACGACAACGGGAATCGCTACTCCGGAGAATTCGAGGACTATAAGCTCAACGGCACCGGCACCTTCGAGTTCAATTCGGGAAAGTGGAAAGGCGGAAAATACACGGGGCAGTGGAAAAACAACAAAATGCACGGCAGGGGGACCTTCTACTACGCAAACGGGAGCACCTACGCCGGTGAGTGGGAAAACAACAAGTACAACGGCCGGGGAACTTTTACCTACCCCTACGGGAAAGAAGTCACCGGACGGTGGCGGGACAGCCGGTACCTGGGGCCGTGATCTCCATAAAAACCGTATCCATCCTTGACATTGAAAAAAAACTTGCATAAATTCCCCTAATGGGCCATGCTCTGACCCCGTTCAATTATGAAAATAATCTACCTTACCGATATACACGGATCATTTAACCAGACAGCGGCTCTCCTGTTCGAGACCGTTGCCGATGTCTACATCATCGGGGGGGACCTCATCGACATCCCCTTCTATAATATTGACACCGCCATCCGGTACCACGAGCTCCAGACATTCCTCACCGGCCTGAGGCGTAAAATGGAAAAGGAGGACATGGTCCTTGAGGACTTTGTGGACAACCTCCTCGACTTTCCGAACATCCCCGAGGAAATAATCGACCAGGGGAGCCACTACCAGCAGCTCACCATCAGGGCCAGGCGGGTCATGCAGCAGAAATACAAGGTTCTGGAGAACATGATCTCCTTCAAGCCCCAGTCCATCATTTACACACTGCCGGGAAATTATGACATGGACCTCAAGTACACCTCCCTTCACGACCGGGACCTTCACCTCCACTGGTTCCACCTCGACCTGCTGCGGGTCGCCGGTTACGGAGGCGCCGACGTCTGGACCATGGGGGTGCCGGAGCGCTACATCGTCAACTACAACGTCGGCATCGGGGTCCCGGACCGGCACAACGAGATGTACACCTTCCTCAAGGCGGTCAAGCCGAACATCATCGTGACCCACCAGCCGGCCCACGGGGTCTTCGACCGTATCCCCTACAAGGGGCCGTCAGGCTCGCCGGCACTCAGGGCCTACTGCGACAACAACCCGGTCAAACTCTGCCTCACCGGCCACATACACAGCGACTGGGGTTTCCAGTTCATCGAGGACACGGTCTACCTGAACCCGTCCAACTTCGGGGAGGTGACCATGGTCAACGGTGAGGTGTCCGAGGGGGGGTTCTACTACCACATCGACGTGAACGAGACCGAGGTGGAGCGGGTCATCTTGAAAAAGCTCGTGCAGGAACGTGTCCACGAAATAGCTGAATACTATAAGAAAAACGGTGAGTGGGTCAAGGACATCATCGACGTGGAGCGCTACGAGGCCCGCCGGGGTGGCGAAAACTACGACATGAAAGTAGAGAAATACTCCCACATCCCCGAGATCGAGCTCTTCAAGGAGATAAAAAAATTCTACCGGATGTTTCAGACAAAGGAGACCGAGGAGCGGATGGACCGCCTCGAGGAAGCCATCGAGCACATGAAAGGGAAGTTCGACGACATCGCCATGGACATAGTCGGCTCGGTGAACCTGGGCATTTCCCAGGAGAGCTCAGACATTGACATCGTCCTCTACGTGCGGTGCGGCTCCCACTGCCCGGACATGTACGAGCAGTGCGATTACTACAAGCAGGCGGTGGAGATGATACGGAAAAGCCTTCCCGAGAAGTACAAGTTCGAGATCATCGACTGCATTGACCTGAACATCGTGGAGCAGGACATCATAATGCAGAACTATGAGAGCTACGTGACCCAGCGTTTCGTGGCCTACCGTTCAATCTGCCGTCCCATAAACTACAAGATCATCGCGCCGATTGAAGATATTTTGAACGAGAATATCGAGTTCCGCAAGGAGATGGAAGGGAGCATCCGCTCCTACTTCCGCATGTTCACCACCACATCCCAGCACCTCAAGTCATTTGACAAGTACGAGACCCGCCTCAAGACCATCGGGATCAAGATCCCGGAATCGATCCGGGACAAGATTCGGCAGTATTTACAGTACACCAATAAAGAAGAATAAGACCTACAGGGAACCGAAGTCCAGGGTGGCGAAGAGGTCATCCAGGGTCTCGGCCCGGCGGATCATCTTCACGGAACCGTCTTCTTTCAGCAGCAGTTCCGCCGACCGAAGTTTACCGTTATAGTTGAATCCCATGGCGTGGCCGTGGGCCCCGGTGTCGTGGATCACCAGGATGTCCCCTGTATCGATTTCCGGGAGGGGGCGGTCAATGGCGAACTTGTCGTTGTTCTCGCAGAGCGAACCGGTCACGTCGTATATGTGGTCCCGGGGTCTGTCCTCTTTCCCGATGACAGTAATGTGATGGTAGGCGCCGTAAAGACCCGGCCGCATCAGGTTAGCCATGGAGGCGTCGAGGCCGACGTAGTTCTTGTAGATCTCCTTTTTATGGAGCGCCGTGGCCACGAGATACCCGTAGGGCCCGGTCATCATGCGCCCGCTCTCCATGAATATCTTCACCGGATGGAGACCCCTCCCCGTTATCTTCTCATCGTAGAGTTTCCGTATCCCGGCGGCAATGTATTCCAGGTCGATAGGTTCCCGATCCGGGAGATAGGGAATCCCGAACCCGCCTCCGAGGTTGACGAAATCAAAGGTCATGGAGAGCTCCTTCGATATTTCGGTAATCAGATCGAAGAGCATGTCAGCCGTGTCAACGAAATAATCCGGGTCAAGCTCGTTGGACGCGACCATGGTATGGAGTCCGAAACGTTTCGCCCCCAGGTTTCGTGCGCGGCGATATCCCTCGAAGAGTTGTTCCCGGGTGAAGCCGTACTTCGCCTCTTCCGGATGGCCGATGATGCTGTTTCCCCCCTTCAGGGGGCCCGGGTTGTAGCGGAAGCAGATGGTTTCAGGCATGCCGGCGGTGCGGTTAATAAAGTCGACGTGGGTTATATCGTCCAGGTTGATGACCGCCCCGAGGTCCCGGGCCTTCAGGTACTCCTCGGCCGGGGTGTCGTTGGAGGTGAAGAAGATGTTCTCACCGGCGATGCCGGTTTTTTCAGCCAGGACCAGTTCCGCCAGGGAACTGCAGTCCGCCCCGCACCCCTCCTCAAGAAAGAGCTTTATTATATGGGGATTCGGCAATGCCTTTACCGCGAAGTACTCCCGGAATTCCGGCGCCCATGAAAAGGCCCGGTTCAGCCGACGGGCGTTTTCCCGTATTCCCTTCTCGTCAT
>CAZEPS010000182.1:0-8714 GCA_964514165.1 uncultured Leptospirales bacterium | reverse complement strand
ACCCGATAGTTATCGCCGGGGGCGGGGCCGTGTCCAACCCCTTTCCAGTGAAAGATTTCCTCGACGCGGCCTTTCTCGGCGACGGCGAGGAAGGTGTTGCGGACATCGTCAAGGTACTCACTGATCCCTCCATGTCTTCCGCCACCCGGGAAGAGAAGCTCTCGGCCCTGGAACGTATCGAGGGTGTCCTCATACCGCGGAACTACGTTCTGGAGCACGAAGACGGGAAGCTCGTTTCGGTCAACGGCCCAGAAGTGACGCGCCGCGTCTACCGGCGGAGAAAAGCCCCGGCCCGGGAACGGCCCCTGGTGCCGAACATACGCATATCCCAGGAGCGGGTTGTGGCAGAGGCGACCCGGGGGTGCGCGAACCTGTGCAAGTTCTGCCACGCCGGGTATTATGATCTCCCCTACAGGGCTTACCGGGGCCACGACATCAGGGACCAGGTGCATGTCGCACTGGCCAATACCGGGTACAACGAGGTGTCCCTCTCCTCCCTCTCCCTCGGGGACTACCGGGCCCTCACCGGCGCCCTGAACCGGCTCCTGCCGGAGCTTACCGCCCGGGGTGTGTCACTATCCCTCCCGTCGCTCAGGGTTGACCGGAAGACCCTTCCCGTGATAGAACGGGTGTCCGACGTGCGCAGGACATCCCTTACCTTTGCCGTGGAGAGCGCCGCTGACCCGATTCGGGAGACGGCGTACAAACGCATCAACATTGACGACCTTCTGGAAATCATCGGCCACGTATTTGACCGGGGATGGCGCATGGTGAAGCTCTACTTTATGATCGGCCTTCCCGGAAGCGAAGAGACTGACGAGGCCCGGAGCATAATCGATCTTTTAAAAAAGGTTTTGGCCCTGGGTAACCGGAATATCGAGATCAATGCCACGGTGTCGCCCTTCGTGCCCAAGCCCCACACCCCCTTTCAGCGGGAGCGCCAGACGGGGCGTGACTATACCGAGGATACGGTCCTCAGGATAAAGCAGGGGCTCCCGCGGCGGGTGAAGATCAAGAACCATGATCTGAAGGCCTCTGAGATAGAAGGGGTCCTGTCCCGGGGTGACGACCGCCTGGGGCCGGTCATCCTTGGCGCCTACCGTAGGGGGTGCCGCCTCGATTCCTGGGGGGAATATTTCAACTACAACGCCTGGCGGGAAAGCCTTAACGAGAACCTTCCGGAATGGGAAGAGATCCTCCGTGAGCGGGGAAGAGACGACGTCCTTCCCTGGGCGGTGGTAAAGACCGGCTTTGACCGGGTGATCTCATCCATGGAGGGCAGGCGGGCGGATCTCTCCCGGGTAAAATCAACGGATGCTGCCGGGGAGTTACACGATGCCAGTCTCGACGAAGCGGTGCGGGAGTTCGAAAAACGGTACATGACAACCGGAAAGGTGCGGATCCGCCTTACTAAAACCGGAATGATGCGATACGTGCCCCACATCGATTTCGTGGAGATAGTGAAGCGGGCCCTCCGGATGGCGGAGGCGCCGGTGGCATTTACCCGGGGTTTCAACAAGCGGGAGAAGATTGCCGCCGGATTTCCCCTTCCCCTCGGTATTGAAAGCGAAGCGGAACTCCTGGACGTTGAACTCTTCGATTCTCCGGACTCAGAACTGGTTGACCGCATGAATGAACGCCTGCCTCAAGGTATTCGGGTGACCGGCTGCAGTGAAGTCCCGGTGAAGGTTCCCCTCATGGCGGAAATCGGGGCTGTTTCCTACCGGGTTGAATGTGAAACCGACGAGCTCTGCAGCGCCCTGCTAGAGGGCCTGTCTGAAGCAAAAGGCTTTGCAAAGATCACCAAAAAGGGGGAGGTCCCGGTGCCTTTTGATGAAGTTGTGCTGGGCCATGAAAAAAATACCGATAACAATCTGTCCTTTATCCTCAGCGCCGGATCTCCCGGCTCCATGAGAGCGGACCGGGTGGTCCTCTCCCTGACTGATCTCAGCGACGAGTACCTTCACCGGTTCAGGATTACCAAGACCGGCCAGTTTCGGGTTCAGAATGGCGTTCTGGAAGAAATATGACCAGATCACCGATTGTTATCGGTCTCCACGGGCACCTTTGCCCTGGCCTGCTGCCAGGGAAAGGGCTCTGACCCCTTCGCGGCCTGCGGCCCGGTCTCCTGCACCCTGTTTCCGAAAACTCCCGGACCTCTCCCACGCTTACCCCCGGGAGATTAACCGGGAGATGATAGTGGTTTGATACCGGGCTCGAGGTGCGGTAATTTTTCAGTAAAATCATTGCCAGCCGTGTAATCTTGACTTTACACGAATTTCGTGTTATATTATTTTCGTGAAAAGGAGCACTGTAATGAAAAATGTAACCATCTCACTCCCTGAAGAAACCGCCCGGTGGATCAGGGTAAAGGCCGCTGAAAACGACATAAGCGTTTCAAAGTACCTTGGCGGGATAATCGAGGAGATGATTGCTGAGGAGAGAAACTACAGGGAATCGATGAATAAAGCCCTCTCCTTCAAACCTGAAAATCTTAGCCGGGGCAAAGGGTATCCCTCCCGGGATGAGCTCCATGAAAGATAGAATCTTTGTCGATACCAATATCCTGGTTTATTCTGTCGATTCCGGGTTTCCCGAAAAACAGCAGAAAGCCCACGAATATCTAAGAAACCTCTGGGAAACGAGGACCGGACGCACGAGCATCCAGGTGCTCAACGAATTTTTCGTCACTGTCACACGAAAACTGGCCAGTCCGATGACAGCAGAGAGGGCATGGATAATCGTTGAATCATATTTTTCCTGGGAGCCCGTTGTTATTGATACAAACCTGCTGTCAGGAGCAAGGGCAGTGAATCAGAACTATTCACTCTCATGGTGGGACGCCCTGATCATTGCAGCGGCCCGTTCCGCCGGCTGTACAACCATTGCCACAGAAGACATGGGCGCGGACCAGGTCTATTCCGGCGTTGCCGTGGTGGATCCCTTTAGAGCCTGAGAATTTCAATCACCTGAATGAAGTGCTGCTGACGGCAAACATGAAATACTATAAGCACTTATCCAATATCCAGCTGAAGGTTTTCAGGCCGTAAGTCTTTTTTTCACAGGAAAATACGCTCATATAACCGGCGTGTCAAACAAAATCTGTTTGTCAAAACTGTGCTGTATGCTACATAACGCGCGTTATCGGTCGTGTATCAGGTATCGTTTACACGGAAACGTTTACTCACAATGACCGGTGATTAAAATTTTTCTCAGGAATCTTTGCCATCTCGGTCACCGCCAGACCCACGGGGCTCTTGATGATGGCATCGGCCCGGTCACAGATTTCTTTTGTCTTATCGGGAAAGGGGTCACCGTCGGAGAAAAACGCCGATGCCCCGAAGGGACCGTATTCAAGGGTAAAGGTATGTATGAAAAGAATTTTACTACTACCTGAATGGGGCTGTCTCAAAAGTCGTTTCGATGCACATTCCGCGAAGCTCATTGACTGCTTTTGATGCTTATGCGTCAAAAGTGTATCGAAATGAACGAGAATATAAGTAATTATTATGGGGTCGCCCCTATGGGGGAACGAGGCATTTACATCACTTTTACCTGATTTGTGTCACCTTATGTGTATATGATACCTATAAGGACTTCTTTCTCATTAAGAAGTATTTCTCTATCCAAATATTTTTGAATTTTTCTGAAATATAAATATATTATCATTCGCTTGACATATACATCTTTTTTTTACTAACTTTAGTATTGTTTTCCAGGGGGTAAAAAATGAAATCAGAATATACAGCAGTCATTGAAATATCACCTGAAGGAGGCTACTGGTCTTTCTGTCCGGAAATTCCAGGGGCCAATGGCCAGGGAGAAACAGTTGAAGAGGCAAAGGAAAGTTTGCGTGAGGCGATAATCCTTATTCTTGAAGATAGAAAAGCTGACATGACACGTGGTTTGCCAGATGATGCCATCATTGAAACTATACAGGTTGGATGAAACGGAAAAATCTTGAAAAAATCCTGCGTAAAGCGGGATGCTATTTGAAACGTGAAGGCAGTTCTCATTCCCTATGGATTAACCCTGCTTCTGGAGCAATTGAAGCAATACCCCGGCATTCCGAAATAAAGGAGTTACTGGCTCAGAAGATCATCAATAATCTTACCAAAGAGAAATAAGCATTTTTTTCTAAGAATTACCAGTTCCCTGTCAGCAAAAAGTGATGTTTGAACCGGGTGAGTATGGTACACATAATGCGCTTTATCGGTTGCTGTTCCTGTGCCGTTTTTACGAAAATGTTCACTGAGAAGGCCAGATGCTTAAATTTTGTTTGGTATGTCCTCAATCAATCTGTCGCAAAATAGTAGATCTATGGTTTCACTATTCGCAAAGAATCATCTGTCGCTATTACTATATTGTTTTCTATCTTGTCCAGATGATTTGCAAGTATATCAGAGAGAACACGAATTTTATTATCAGAGCGTTCATCTTCAAGGCGAAGCAGAATAAGACCATGATGAGAAAATCCCTGTCTGATAATCAGTTCACCAAAATCCTTATCATTTGTAACAATTATATATCCTTTAAGAAAGGCAAACTCAATAATTATTCTGTCAGAAACTCCACGATTTCCTTCAAATACTGAATATACATCATATCCTCTACTCTCAAACCAGCGGGCAACAGCAGGTCCAGTACATTCATCAATGAGGAATTTCATGTTTATATTGCTTTATGGAAAGGTACAAAGTCAGTGCTTTCAATCATCTTTGAAGCATAAAGAAGGCAAGCCTGGATATCTTCTTCTGAAAGCCCATGATATTCTTTAAGAATATCATCATTGGTAGCTCCATTCGCAAGTTGATTTAACACAGACTGAACAGTCAGACGAGTCCCTTTAATAACGGGTTTACCAGCCATAACTTCCGGGTTAAGCTCAATTCTTTGCAGGGTTGTATCTTTATTCATAATTATTACCTGGGTACTAAATGGATGTATCTATAATGTATATGTGTTTACAGGTGAGTGTCAAATTGTTTTCTTTTTTCTTATTCTATTAAGAATTTCCAGTTCCCTCACTGCAAAAAGTGATGTTTGAAAAGGGTGAGTATGGTACATAATGCGATTAATCGGTTGTTGTGCCTGTACCGTTTTCACGGAAACGTTCACTCACAATGACCGGCACTTAAAATTTCGCGCCGAAATTGGGGAATAATTCTGTACTCAAACACACCTCACCTGGTATTGAATCATACCAATAGTAAAAAATATGTTAAGCTCTTTTATGGTTATACTCGTTGAAATTATCTATTTCTACGGCGGTCGTGCTTTTCTCTAATAAATAAAATATGACGCTCATGGATGAGCTAATGCCGAGCGCGGTCATGGATGTCCAAATAACGCTCGGCTGGGCAGGGGGGTGAGGGCATCCCTCCCCTGGGGGTAATATTTAATTAAAAAACGATTGACAACTCAGTCATTATTTTAATATTTTTTTTTCATATACACCAAGGACGAATCATGAACAATTTACAGTTTAACAGGGAATTCATATTCGGCGCGGCAACCGCCGCCTTCCAGATAGAGGGGGCCGTCAGCGAGGACGGCAAAGGTGAGTCCATCTGGGACCGGTTTACCCGTAAAAAGGGAAAGATCCGTAACGGCGACACGGCTGACACGGCCTGCGGCCATTACCACCGGTACCCCGAAGACATCGCCCTGATGAAAGAGCTCTCCCTGGACGCCTACCGCTTCTCCATAGCCTGGACCCGCATCATGCCCGAGGGAACGGGGAGGGTGAACCAGGCCGGCATCGATTTCTACAACAAACTGGTGGACGCCCTTCTCGAGGCGGGGATCACCCCCTGCATAACCCTCTTTCACTGGGACCTCCCCCTGGCACTCCAGAAGAAGCACCGGGGGTTTCAGAACCGGGACATGGTGAACTTTTTCGGCGATTACGTTGAGACCGTGGTCCGGGCCCTGGGTGACCGGGGCACCAACTGGATAACCATAAACGAGCCCTGGGAGTATGCCGCCTTCGGCCACTTCCTCGGGTACCATGCCCCGGGCAAAAAGAGCCTCTGGGCCTATTTCAGCGTGATGCACAACCTTCTCCGGGCCCACGGCCGGGGCATGGAGGTCATCAAGTCGATTGCGCCAGAGAGCAGAGCCGGCATCACCGTCAGCATGACCCCGGTACACCCGGCCACGGATTCAGAAAAGGACCGGTGGTCCGCCATGGTGGCCAACGAGTTCATGAACCACATCACCCTGGCCCCCCTCTACAAGGGGCACTATCCCGAAACACTCTGGAAGCGGATGCGCCTCTTCACCCCGAAGATCCACCATGGAGATATGGACCTGATTCAAACCCCCGCCGATTTTCTCGGGGTCAACCTCTACTCCCGGGAGCACGCCATGTACCGGTGGTACATCCCTTTTCTCAACACCTGGGTCACCGGGGAGGACGTTCCGGACCGGGAGTTCACCCGTGACGGCAGGGAGTATTCGACCATGGGGTGGGAGGTCTACCCTGACGTCATGTACGAATCTTTGAAACTGGTACAGGACGAATACGGGAACCCGCCGGTCATCATCACCGAGAACGGGGCCCCTTACACTGACACGGTGGAAAACGGGCGGGTCCATGATGACAGGAGAATACGGTTCATGAAAGACTATATCGGCCGGGCCCATGACGCCTTCCGCGAGGGGGCCGACCTCAGGGGCTACTTTTACTGGACCCTCATGGACAACTTCGAGTGGGCCGAGGGCCTGAGCAAGCGCTTCGGTCTCATCCATGTCGATTTCGAAACGCAGGAGCGCGTCATAAAAGACAGCGGTTACTGGTACCGCGACCTGATCCGCTCGAACAAATAAAAGATATAAGGGTATAGTCATGAGAGAAGGATTTGTCGTTTCCGTAAAAGAGAAATTCGCCTACGGCATCGGTGACTTTGCCATCAACATCGCCTACACCACCCTGGGATTCTACATCGTCTTTTTCCTGGTCAACGTGGCAGGGATACCGGCCCAGTGGGCCGGCCTGATTTTCCTGGTGTCCCGGGCCTGGGACGCCATAACCGATTATGTCATGGGCGCCATATCGGACAGGACCAGGTCCCGGTGGGGAAGGCGGCGGCCCTATATCCTGTTCGGGGCCGTTCCCCTGGGGGTGACCTTTTTCCTCCTCTGGATTGTCCCCTTCAGCGAGACCCTGCACCTGGTAATCTACTACATGGCCATAGTCATCGTGTTCAACACCGCCTTCACGGTCGTGGCCATACCCTATAATTCCCTCCTGCCGGAGCTGTCCCAGAACTACGACGAGCGGACCAGCATCTCCGGCGTCCGCATGGCCCTCACCTTTGTGGGGAACCTGGTGGCGGCCGCCGGGGTCGCCCTCATCGTGGACACCTGGTTCCCGGGGCGGGAGGCCTACCGCGAGAGCTACCCGGTCATGGGTATCATATTCGCCGTCATCATGGTCGTGTCCCTCCTCATAACCTTCAGGGGCACCACGGAGCGGGTCCAGGGGGAGCAGGTTTTCAAGGATGGATTGTGGAAGTCCCTGAAGTCGATACTGAAGCTGAAAGAATTCAGGATCGTCCTGGGGATGTTTCTTTTCAACATGATCGGGTTTGACCTGATACTGGCAATATTCATTTTCTTCCTGAAGGACGCCATCGGCATAGCCGAGGACATGACCTTCGTGATCATGGGGATCCCCCTCATCGTGGCGGTCCTCGCCGCGCCTCTCTGGGTCGCCCTGGGGGAGAAACTGGACAAGCGGAAGGCCTACATCGCCGCGGCGGTCTACTTCACCCTGTCACTTCTTCCCTGCCTCGCGGCTCCGAAGGAAAACATGATGATAGTTATCATTATCGCGGTGCTGGCCGGTATCGGTATATCCGCCTCCCAGATTATTCCCTTTTCCATCATTCCCGACGTAATCGAGATCGACGAATACGAAAACGGCACCCGGCGGGAGGGGGCCTTCTACGGGATCATCATGTTTCTCTACAAGGTGGCCTCGGCCGCGGCCGTCGGGATGGCGACTGCGCTCCTCGGGTATTTCGGCTATGTTGAGGGAAGTACCGACCCGCAGCCCGAGTCGGCGGTCAACGCCATCAGGCTGATGATGGGCGCCGGCCCGGGTGTGTTCTTTCTTATATCCGCCGTGTTCGTGAAGTTCCTCCCCATAACCAGGGAGCGGTTCGAAGAGGTAAAGAGGGCTCTTGCTGAAAGAAAGGGGGGGCCGCAGGACGCGGGACCCGGCAGGTAGTTTCGCTTAACGCTATCGTGATAATGAGCGGGGACGGTAGAGGAGCGGGCGGGCTCGTGCGATGAAGGGAGGGAAAAATTTTCACAACGCGACATTCGAAAAGATACCAAGGGAGAAGCGCGACCGAGTCATCAGGGCGGCGACCGTTGAGCTTGCCACGAAGGGGCTCGAGAACGCGAAGATCAGGGACATCGCGGCGGGGCTGGACATATCCTACGGCTCAATGTACAGCTATTTTTCAACCAAGGACGACCTGATTCACACCATCATCCAGGCCGGCGTCAGGATGCAGCGTGAAACCATGGAGACGGAAGAGGATATCGAAAATACCCTGGACCTGATCGAACATATCCTGAAAAAGTCAGTTGCCGTGGCCCGGGAAAACCCGTATATGATTTCTATCTGGTGCGAGTTGAGTTTCCCGTACAATGAACGCTTCTCGCGGCACGTCATCGAGCTCGAGGAGGAGGGTATTCTC
>CAZEPS010000181.1:0-8735 GCA_964514165.1 uncultured Leptospirales bacterium | reverse complement strand
GGGGGATCCTGCCTCCCGGGCGGCGTTCTCTATTGTCGCGCGGAGCATCAAAGAGTTGTAGAGGGAATCCACCAGGCGCGAAATGCCGTCCAGGAGCGACAGATCTTCAGCAGAAAGCCATTTCGTGGAAATTACCCGGTAGGGCGCGACCGGCGTAAAATTGATCTGGAACTCTTCGGCCCTGTCCATCATTTCGGTGCCGGGGAGCACCTTGAGAAAACCGAGCTGGAGATAGTCGGGCCACAGCAGGACCAGTTCGTTAAAGGAACGCTCAATGGTCTCCATGGTGTCGTGGGGAAGTCCGGCGATGAGGTCAAGGTGGACCCGGAATTGATCCATGGCCATGAGTCGTTCAATGACGGCACGGGATGACGGCCAGTCATGGGCCCGGCGTATCTCCCGCAGCGTAGTGTCGTTCAAAGACTGGATGCCAATCTCAAACTGAAAAAGCCCTTTCTGGCAGTTCTCGAGAATTAGAAAGTCGCTATCGTCCATGAGGGCGGGATGTATCTCGAAGTGAAACGATATCCTTGAGTTTTTGTGAGACTCCATGATATGGCGCCACAGGGGCTGGTAATGGTCCTTCTTTATGTTGAATGTGCGGTCTACGAACTTGATGATTTTCGGCCCAAGCTGAACGAGCCGGTCAATTTCACTCTTCACCAGGGAGGGGTCCCTGTATTCGATGCTCTCGTCAGACCGTGACGAGAGGCAGTATGAGCAGCGGAAGGGGCATCCCCGGGAACTTTCGTAATAGGCGATTCTTCCGGTTATACAGTCACGGTCGGTTTCACCGTAGGGGAAGGGGAGTTCGTCCAGGGAAACATTTTTCATGTTTATTATCTTTTCCGGTGCATTGAGATCTTTCTCAAGGAGATACCGGAAGCCGGACTCCCCGCGGCCGGTGACAATATAGTCCAGTTCCGGTTGGTTGTCAATCCAGGACCGGGAACTGTAGCTCACTTCCGGGCCGCCGAGGATAATTTTTGTACCGGGGAGGCTTTTTTTTACGAGGGGTATAATTTTCTTAACCAGTTCGACGTTCCAGATGTAGACGGAAAAGGCTGTTGCGTCGGGCTTTCGGGAAACGATGTCCCAGGCGATGATATCAGCCTTCCGGTTGATGGTATACTCCGAAATCTCAATGGTAAAGGGGAGGTTTTCCGCATACCCCCTGATAGAGCGGAGTGCTAGGCTGGTATGGGTGTACCGGGCGTTTAAGGCTGTCAGGAGGATTTTTTTCATAACAGGGCACCGTAACAATACCGAACAGTAACGAATACGGCCTGTTTAGCAATACATATTCAGAAACTCGGCTTGATTATTTTAACCCGGTTTGTTATCTTATCCCTGCGGAAGGAACATCATGGAAAAGATAAAACACGAACTCATCATAAATCACGGCGACACCTTTGAACGCCGGGTTCTCGATAAGAAGGACTTTCTCTGGGAGACTTCGCGTCTCCTCAGAGAGCCGAAGCAGATATTCATGGGCCTCGGAAATTTTCTTGAGCTTGGGGACTACAACAACCTTCTTGACTCACTCCTCTTTAGCGAGAAATCGATGAAGCTTGAGAAGGTGCTCGACAAGAACAACCGGCGCATGTCCCAGAAGGGGAACATCCCCTTCTCTTTTTTTAAGCTCGGGGTATACATCCCTGACTTTCTTCTGAAAGACGTACCCACCTCTTTTGTGTCCACCATCGCGAAAAAGTCCAGGCTCGCGCCCGGGGCGAAAAATTTTGTGAAATACATCAAGGATTACAACCCCCTGGTCCTGAGCGCCATACCCTATGGTTTCGCCATAGAACTGGTCAGGAGGATAGGCCTGGACAAGGAAAACCTGGTGTCCACCGACTACAAGGTTAAGAAGGACAAGAGCGGGCGCTATTTTTACGCCGGGGGGCTGAACCGCTTCATCTCCGGTGACCGCAAGAGCATAGAGATTGAACGGGTCATGATTGACAATGACCTTACCGACGACGACGTGGTGTACATCGGAAGCGGTGAGGCCGGCACCAAGACCTTCACCAGGGTCAAGCACTCGGTCGCCTTTAATCCTTCGCTGAACATCATGCCGGTGTCGGAGATCAATATCTACGGGTCATCCCTTGAGTCGCTCCTGGTTCTCTTCAACTTTGACGGCTCCCTTGACAAGTTTCTATCGTCAACCAGGATGGAGGAGTACCTTCCCACCCTGGTGGTCTATTCAAAGTGCAGGGAAAAGTCGGATGAACTCCTGGAGATCGAGAAACATCACCGGAACTGGCAGAACGGGGTCATGGCCCAGCGGGTGGAGCATTCCGAAAGCAGTTACGACTCCGTGGTGAACGAAATCGATATCGACCTCAAGGGCTCGACCATTGATATAGACGCCATCAGGGAGATGATCAGCGAGCGGATAAAAACCTACTACGAGAATCCCCAGAACATCGTGAAAAAGATATACAACATCGCCCTGGAGCGGTACAAGAGCCTGGGGTTGTAAAAAACCCCCGATTTTCCGGGGGCTCTGCGCGTCCGGCAGGATTTGAACCTGCGACCTACGGATTCGTAGTCCGGCGCTCTATCCAGCTGAGCTACGGACGCGTGTCTGTTAGAATATACAGAAAAGAATTCTAGACATCAAGCCTTTTTGCGTATTTTTCGATTATCGGCACCGGGGCGAATTTATGGCGGTGTATCATGCTTGTGCCCCAGACGCATATGGCCAGGTACAATGCATGGGAAAGATAGATCAGTATTACTGCTATCAGCCGGAGTACTCTCAAGGACGCAGGGGTAAAGAGCTTGATAAATGACAGGGATACCGGCACCAGGGTGAAAACGAGTGCAGCGATAAAGGCCAGCCTGGTATGCTTCATGATGAAGTCGTCCTCGAAGAGGAAAACCATGGCGTAGATCCACCCGACAAAGGGGATGTATACCGAGTAGCATTCTTGTTCCTTGAGTTTTTCCCAAGCATCTTTGATATAGGGAATCAGTTTTACCAGGAATTGATATATAGCCTCGAAGGCATTGTTTAAGGTTTCTTGAATGTTCATGTAAATATTCGGAGAGGGGGGGATTCGAACCCCCGGTACCAAAATGATACAATTGCTTAGCAGGCAACCCCCTTCGGCCTCTCGGGCACCTCTCCTTTTCTCGTATAATAGTGTATGACGCCTGTTACGTCAATTAAAATTGAGAAATGCGGCGTTTGCCGTATAGCTTCGGAGAGTGAGGGATTCGAACCCCCGGGGCTGTTAACCCAACGGTTTTCAAGACCGCCTCCATCGACCACTCGGACAACTCTCCGCCGGTCAATCTATTGAAAAAAGGATATCTGTCAAATAAAATTTAAATGGCGGGGAAGAGCAACGCTCAGTCTTTTCGCACTATTTCCGTTCCGATACCGACGTCGGTGAATATTTCAAGGAGGACCGCGTGCTCAACCCGGCCGTCGATGATGTGGGTCTTGCGGACCCCCCCCATGAGAGCTTCGATACAGCAGTTTACCTTCGGTATCATGCCCCCGGTAATCTTTTCTGTTTCTATGAGGGAGGGAACGTCGCGCTTGAAAATCGAGGACTTGAGCTTGCCGTCGATGATGACCCCGTCGATGTCGGTGAGGAGGATCAGCTTCTCAGCGTTGACCGCCTCTGCTATCTTTCCCGCGGCGATGTCCGCGTTTATGTTATAGGTGAGACCCTTGTCGTCAACACCGATGGGGGCGATGACCGGGATGAATTTCTCCCTGTCCAGGGTCTCCAGGATCTCAGGGTTGACACGGTCAACGGTACCCACCTGTCCGATGTCAACATCCCCTCCGCCGTTCTGGTGGAAGATTTTCCGGGCCTTTATGAGGCGCCCGTCCTTGCCGGAGAGGCCAACGGCCCGTCCCCCGATAAGGTTGATGTTGTTCACTATCTCCTTGTTCACCTTTCCGACCAGGGCCATCTCCACGAATTCCATGGTTTCGCTGTCCGTGACCCTCATTCCACCGACGAACTCGGTCTCTTTTCCGACGAGCTTCAGCAGGTTGCCAATCTGGGGGCCGCCCCCGTGGACAATTACCGGGTTGATGCCGACAAGCTTCATGAGGACCATGTCCTGGGCGAATGACCGCTTCAGGGCGTCGTCGATCATGGCGTTTCCGCCGTACTTGATGACAATGGTCTTGTCGGAGAATTCCTGGATATAGGGGAACGACTCGATAAGGGTGTTGACCTTGTCTATAAATTTTTTCATGGCAGTATCTCGATTTTTTTTATAGAACACATGATACCGACCAGGACGTCAATTTCTTTTTGTGCAACTGAGACACAATGTTTTTTCTGCTGATTCTTCTTGCAATTATTTCATAAACAGGATACATTCGAAATAGAAAAAATGAATGGAGGAGCCATGATATCATATTCAGGCTATGAAGACACGATAAAGCGCGTATACGAAAACAACCAGGAACATGTTTTCCGGTACTGGGATGAGCTCGGCGATCCTGAAAAACGAGAACTCCTCGAGGAACTGAAGGACATTGATTTTAAACTCCTGGTTCGGCTCTACAACCAGAAGGAAACCCTTGCAGATACGGACTTCGCCCCGGCCCCCTATATTTCTCTTCCTGAAAACGATAGAGAGCGAAAAGAGAGGGAACAGGCCAGGGAGGCGGGGATTCGCCATATCAGTGGCGGTAAAACCGCGGCATTCGTCGTTGCCGGGGGCCAGGGTTCACGGCTCGGATTCGACGGCCCCAAGGGGAAGTATCCCGTGGGGGCGGTGAGCGACAAGACCCTGTTTCAGATTCATACGGAGAAAATAGTCAAGCATGCAGAAAAATACGGGACCTCGATACCCCTTCTTATCATGACGTCCGAGGCGAACCACGACGAGACCCAGGAATATTTCGCCGAGAACAGGAACTTCGGACTCCCGGACAGGGATGTTGTCGCGTTCAAACAGAACATGATCCCCTCCCTTGATTCGAACGGGAAGCTCATACTACAGTCGAAATCCCACCTCTTCCGCAACCCGGACGGTCACGGGGGGAGCCTGACAGCGCTCAGGACCTCCGGTGCCCTTGATGAAATGAAGAAGCGGGGTATCGAAACCATATCCTATTTCCAGGTGGACAATCCCCTGGTGAAGATAATCGATCCTGTGTTTATCGGTTTCCATACGCTCCGTGGTGCCGAGATATCGAGCAAGGCCCTGAAGAAGGCCTATGCCGGCGAGAAGGTCGGGGTCTTTATTGAATTTAAGAATGGCAGGATCGGGGTTGTGGAGTATTCAGACCTCCCTGACGAAAAAGCGGAACAGACTGACGACAAAGGCAACCTGGTCTATTCAGCGGGAAGCATTGCCATTCATCTCTTTGACCGGGGCTTTGTCGAAAAGATCACCTCCGGGGGTGAACTGGAACTACCCTTTCACACAGCCAGGAAGAAGATCCAGGCCTACCGCCCCGTGGGCCCCGAGGAGATCCAGGGATTCAAGTTCGAGAAGTTCGTGTTCGACGCCCTCCCCCTGACCGATAAAAACGTCATTATCGAGACATTGAGAGAGGAGGAGTTCGCACCGGTGAAGAACCCGTCCGGTGTCGATTCCGTTGAATCCGCCCGTAAACTCATGGTAGATCTCCATAAGAAATGGCTGAGGGAGCGAAACATCTCTTTCCCGGAGGACGCGGCAGTGGAGATATCGCCCCTCAGGGCCGTGGAACCGGAAGACCTGAAAGAGGGTGTAACAATAGGAGATGGCAAGAAAATATATATTGAGTAAGGTTATTGCCGGGCTGATACTCCTGCTTCTGATGACACCTGGATCAGCATCGCCTGACGCCAAATCAAGGATCCTCGTGCTCGGGACCAGGTCGGATATGCTGAATGACCTTCAGGACAGGATCTTCCGCGAGGAACTCCTCCGGCGGTTTCACGATAAAGGGCACGCCGTGGTGCCGGTCATGGAGATGGAAGTATATTTCAGAGGAGAGGGCTATCGACGTCCGGAAAGAATAAATCGCACGGAATTGAGAAGGTACAGTTCACTGTTCCAGGACGCTTCGGTAGTGGCGGTTGAGATCTCTGTTAGAGATGAAAGCGGGACCGGCACCGCAATGGAAGAGGGAAAGGAGTACCGGTGCCGCGTGTACCTGTACGATTCCGCGGATAACAGATTCCATGAATCCGAGATACTTGTAACGGGAAAAGAGACACTCTACCGCTTCTTTACGGAATTGTCTAAAAGGGTTACGGAAGAAATTGAAAGATTCCTGGATCGCCGCCCGGCCGCGGGTTTGTTGAATTATTCGTCTTTGAAAAATTTGGCTACCAGGAATTCTGATTTCATCGGGTCGAGATCGAATTTCTGACAGGCCTCTTCAATGAGCCTGGACTTGTCCGCGCCGGGATTTTCCTTGAGCTCGCTGCTGATATATCGTATTGCTTCTTCCAGTGAACTGTCCATCATTGTACCTCGAGAATTAAAGTGCCCGCATATATTCAGGTTTTAACATGGATTCGTCTTTCGACCGCAGTACCCGGTCCAGGAGAGCTATCACGTTTTTCCTGTCATCGGGGAGGGTGGCCCGTATCGGAAGGTAATTAGAGGCGTGATTTGAAGTAAACATGCATTTTCTTTTGACGTCCATGTTCTCTATGATTATCTTCAGTTCGTTAAGGAGGCCGAACTTGTCAGGAAGCTTGAATGTTCCCTCCCTGTAAGCCTGGTAGAGTTCCGTATTGGGAAGGATCATCACGGTCAGGGCGGAAGCATAATCCGGGGACATCTCACCGAGGAGCTTCCCGGTATCACGGGCGTGTTCCTCGCTCAGTTCGGTCCCGCCGATTCCGAGGAGCACCGTCTGTGACAGCTTGATGCCTGCGTTCATAACCCGTTCTGCGCTCTCCTTCATCTTGTGTGGGAATGCTCCTTTTTTTATTCTCTTAAGCACTTCCCGGTTGCCGCTCTCGATTCCCTGGTAGACAATGCCCAGCCCGGAGTTCCTGAGATCGGCAAGTTCTTTCGGCGTTTTCTTTAATATCGATTTTGTATTGCCGTAGACGCCAAAACGTTCGATGTGGGGTATCTTGTTTTTAGTGTAAGAGATAATTTCCTGTATTTTCTCAGCAGGAAGCATCAGCACATCACCGTCGGCGAGGAACACCCTGTTAATACGGCTGGCATATCTGGCGGCCTCTTCGATGTCTTTCTTTATGCGTTCCATGTCTTTAATACGGTATTTCTGCTCCTTGTACGTTCCGCAGAAGGTGCACATGTTATGGGAACATCCTACCGTAACCTGAAGGATAAGGCTGTAAGCCTCACTGGGAGGGCGAATGACATGACCGACATAGTCCATTATGTACCTTAAAAAATAAATCTGATTTGTAATATACCAATGATAAAAAAACACCTGTTTGGATCAAGAAATAATTCATTGTATCAGGCAAATTTATTTTCCTTATATTCACGGGTATGGTCGCCCCAGAGGGGAGTCATAGCCCCGTCTGATTCAACATAAAGCACATCAACATCTTTTTCCCGTTCCTTTATTGCAGAAGGCCGTTTAGCTTTCTCTTCCATTCTCTGATGAGGGGTATTTCCAAACCGGGTTATTATCTGAGATATAAACGTCACGCTAATGTCAATATCCAGCATGGATTTGAACTGCTTTTTAACATGTTCTTCCGGCATAAACACTGTTAATTGAATCAACATTTTTGCAAAACGCTTGCTTGGTTTTAATCGGCATAATTCTAAACGTTCATCAAGTGGATACCATTCTTCTCCTTCGCTATCGCGCCCTCCTGACCACACCTTCTCCAATAAGGGTCAAGATCTTTTTCTTCTCCGTCCCCTTGTAGACGTAGGTTTCTTCACGGATTTCGCCGTTTTTTTTCCAACTTTCCGGTACCCTGATTCTCTAACGCTTGCTGCAACATCCTTTCCCCAATTTTTTTCCGATAAAAAAGTAATGTTCCTTCGATATCATCCAGGGGAACATGCATTCCCGCGAGTCCTACAGTTTCTTCAAATTCTTTCATTATCTCGTCTGTATTTTCATCGATTACTATTTCTGGTAATTCCATAATCGCCTCCATAGTATTTGGAGACTATCTTACATGCCTGCCTAAAAATTAATAGCATTTTCCCCAAAAAATTAATATGCGCCCTGCAAGTAGACAGCGAAGGGGCTGAACAGCCCCGGAGCCGCTTGCGCCGAGTTATATGAAATTGTCACCTTAACAAATTGAGGTACTGTTGCGACGAGCCAGGAAGGCGAGAAGCTACATTAGATAAACACATCAGGTAAAACAGAAAACTTTTTTGAAAGTAATTTAATCTGTCTAATATTTAATTCTCGTTTCTGATTAAGAATTTCAGAAACTACACCCTGAGATCCAATATCACTTAAATCAGATTGTTTTAAATCATTCTCATCCATTAAATATTTTAATGCATCAATACCTTTTATATCATTTAAAGGATAATGAGAATTTTCATATTCAGAAATTAATAATCCAACAGTCTCCATTAATGATGCCAATGGATGATCTTCATTTTCACCAATTGCATCAATTAATTCATCAAGAATATGAGATAATTTATTATAATCATCATCACTGTGGGAAACAGTTAAAATGTCAGATACTTTCGGCCAAATTTTCTCACTATTTTTTAATTCGGTACTTACCATATCATATTCCTTCCATTTGTCTTTACTATATTCATCATGAGTAAATATATGACGAATA
>CAZEPS010000180.1:0-8761 GCA_964514165.1 uncultured Leptospirales bacterium | reverse complement strand
GGTACCTCTATAAATCGGTTTTATTCATAATTTAAAAGGGATAAAACCGATTTAACCAGAATACGTACCCCAAAGGGAACCTCTTGTTTACTTAATAGAGGTTCCCTAAATATTTATACATATATGCACTTTTATCGTTTTTTTCTTGACAATTATGTCTCTTATGGTATATAGTGGGGATTGGTGGGGATTAGTGGCATATAATTCCATTTAATGACTTAGATTGGTGAAAAATTCATGTTCATGGGTGAATACCATCCGACCCTGGACGAAAAAGGCAGGGTAGCGATACCGATGAAACTGCGGAAGGCATTCGGAGAAAACGCGGTCATCAACAAGCTGGTTATCACCCACGGGTCTGACAAGTGCATCATGGCGTTTCGAGAAGAGGACTGGCAGAATTTCGTCGAGAACAGGCTCATCAACCTGAACCAGTCAGACCCCAAGAACAGGATGAAGATGCGGGTCCTCCTGGGGGGCGCGTCTGAATGCGACCTGGACAAGCAGGGGAGGCTCATCATTCCCGGTTATCTCCAGGAGTACGGCGAGCTGAAAAAGGACGTTACCATCCTGGGGCTTTATGATCGCATCGAGATCTGGGCGGCCGAGGTGTATGAAACCTACAAGCCGGAAGGAGAAGATCTGAACGATTTCGCGAGCGATCTCGGTTTTTAGAAACTCATTTTATCTCTGTGCCTCTGTGGCCAATATTCTTTAAGAATAAGTTCTAATGCGACATAATATCGAAGACATAAACATGAATTACACTCACATACCGGTTCTCTGGCGGGAGATTTTCGGTTTTATCGATGAATCTCCCCTGGAAGGGAAGGGGACCCTGGTTGACTGCACCCTGGGCGAGGGGGGGCATTCCGAAAAGATACTTGAGCGATTTGACAAAATAACGATTATCGCCTTTGAGCGGGACAGAGAGATCCTGGAAATCGCGAAGCAAAGGCTCGAGAGGTTCATGGAGCGGATTCGGTTCATCAACGACAACTTTTCGGAAATTTCACGCTATCTTCACCAGGAGTCCGCGGTCGTGGAGTACGTTCTCTACGATTTCGGCATATCGTCATATCACTTCGACAGGAGCGGACGCGGGTTTTCCTTTGCCGGGGATGAGCCCCTTGACATGCGGCTTAACGGGGGGGACATGACCGCGGCCGATGTGGTGAACGGTTTCAGGGAGAAGGAACTGGCCGATATCTTCTACACACTGGGAGAGGAACGGTGGTCCCGGAAAATTGCCAGGGCCATTGTTCATGACCGGCAGGGTAAGAAGTTTGAAACAACCGGTGATCTGGCGGGCCTGATCCTCAGGGTCGTCCCGAAGCGGTACCAGGTGAAGAACATCCATCCCGCCACCAGGGTGTTCCAGGCCCTCCGTATCTTCGTCAACGGGGAGCTCGACGCCATAGAGAAGAGCCTGGCCGGCCTTCCCGGCAATGTTGCCCCCGGGGGGAGGGTAATGGCTGTTTCGTTTCATTCCCTGGAAGACCGTATCGTGAAGAACCGGTTTCGGCGCTGGTCAAAGGGGTGCGTATGCGGCCTTGATGAACGGCACTGCATGTGCGCGGGGCCGGCCCTCGTAAAGATATTGACGAAAAAACCGATTATCCCGGAGAATGACGAGATTGAATTCAACAGCCGGTCGAGGAGCGCCCGGCTGCGTGTATGTGAGAGGGTTGCCTGAATGGCCCTGGTGAAATATCTCGCCATAATATTTTTTCTCAGCGCCTATTTTATTCTCTACGTGTGGCAGAATACCGAGGTCATGAAGCTGAAGATGGACCTGGAAAAAAAAGCCGGTGTGCTGAAGTCACTGGTCTATGAAAACGACCGGCTCCGGTACCGGATCGCGCAATATAAAAGCAATGAACGCGTAGAAGAGTACGCGAAAAAAAACGGTTACCGGCGAATCAGGCAGGACGATTATGATATCCTGTACGTGATGAAAGAAGATGACGATGAACAGAAAGATAATCAGTGAACTGAAATCCCTCATCGATGAGGCGGCGGGACTCGCTGCCCTGGCGGCGGGGAGCGGCGCCTCTGAAATCACCTCGGTGGAATACGATTCCCGGAAGGCCGGCCCCGGAAGCCTTTTTGTCGCCATCGAAGGGTTTGAAAGCGACGGCCACCGGTTCTGTGAACAGGCGGTAGAGGCCGGGGCCGCCGCGGTATGCGTTTCGTCGAACCGGCTCGACGAGTTCCGCCGGCTTGCAGATAAGGGGGCTGCTGTCATCACGACGGATAACGGCAGGGCGGCCCTCTCCCGCCTTTCGGCCGCCTTCCACGGCTATCCCTCCCGGGACATGGGGGTAGTGGGGATAACGGGCACCAACGGCAAGACTTCCATAACCTTCATGGTGGAATCGATACTGAAACAGGCGGGGAGAAACCCCGGTGTCATCGGGACCGTGAACTACCGGTGGGGCGGGAAGTATTTTCCGGCCGCGAATACCACCCCCGAATCGAGCGACATCCACCGGATGCTCGGCGAGATGCTCGATGAGGGCGTGGACACCGCCCTTATGGAGGTCTCCTCCCACGCCCTGGAGCTCAGCCGGGCCGACGATATCGATTTCAACGTCGCGGTCTTCACGAACCTCACCAGGGACCATCTCGATTTTCACGGTGAGTTCGACAGCTATTTCAACTCCAAGAAGCGCCTTTTCTCGATCCTGGAAAAAAGCGCCAAGGCTGATCGGGCCGCGGTCATAAACAGCGACGATTCCTACGGCAGAAAACTCATCGACGGGGGAAAATTTCCCTACCCGGTGAAGGGTTTCGGCCTTACGAGCGGCGAGTACCGCCCGGTGGAGGGGAGCGTCAAAAATCTCATAACCGGTGTCGACTACCATGTCGAGCGGAACGGACGGGCCATGCCCGTCAACCTGGCCCTGGCAGGGAGCTTTCATGTGTACAACTCCCTGGCGGCCATCGCCGTGGCTGACTGTCTCGGCATAGATGAAGACGCGATAATCGAGGGCCTGAAAGCACTGCGGGCGGTGCCGGGGCGTTTCGACGTGGTGGAGTCCCCGGAGGGGTACCACGTGGTCATCGATTACGCCCACACCTCCGACGCCCTGGAAAAGCTCCTCCTGTCGGTCAATGAACTGGATCACAACCGGGTCATCACGGTCTTCGGGTGCGGGGGCGACCGGGACAAAACCAAGCGGCCTGTCATGGGGGCAATCGCGGCGTCGAATTCGGACATCGCTATCGTGACATCAGACAATCCCCGGACCGAAGATCCGGAAGCCATCATAAAAGACGTCACCGCGGGCATCGAGGGAAACAGCTGCCGGGTGGTGGTGAACCGGGAGGAGGCCATCAGGGAGGCAATCTCCCTGTCTGAAAAGGGCGACATCGTGGTGATCGCGGGCAAGGGCCACGAGGATTACCAGATCATCGGGAGGGAGAAGATCCATTTCGACGATCACGAGATTGCCGAGCGTTATATCAGGGAGCGGAAGAAGTGATGAAGGCTGAATTCAGCGCCACGGCAGAAGACGTTGCAGCCATCTGCGGCGGGGTCCTGGCCGCGGGCCTCCCGGGCAGGGAGATCCGCACCGTGACCTCGGATTCCCGGGACCTGGGAGAGGCGAGCCTCTTCGTTCCCCTTCGGGGGGAACGTTTTGACGGACACGACTACATCGCCCCCCTGGCCTCGGAGGGAAAGATTGCCGCCTCTCTCACCATGAAGGACGGATTCGCGGACATCGCCGGCCGGAATAACGTTTCCCTTATCGCGTGCAGAGACACCCTGGCGGCCCTCGGAAGGCTCGGGGCCTCCCGGCGGGAGCGTTCCCGGGCGAGAATAATCGGCATCACCGGAACCAACGGCAAGACCACCACCAAGGAGCTCGCGCACCACGTCCTCTCGTCGAAATACCGGGTGCTGAAAAACGAAAAGAACTACAACAACGAGATAGGGGTCCCCTTCGCCCTCATGGGGCTGGACGAGACCCACGATCTGGCGGTCATCGAGATGGGGATGAACCACGCCGGGGAGATCGACCGGCTTTCCCGCATGGCGCGGCCCGGCGTGTCCCTCATAACCAGCGTCGGGGAGGGGCACCTGGAATTTCTCGGCTCCATTGAGAACGTGGCCCGGGCCAAGGCCGAGATATTGAACGGGATGGAGCCGGGTTCGGTGCTGATAATGAACAATGACGCTGAGCATGCCGGCCTCATCTTTGACGCGGCCCGTGAAAAGAACATCACGGTGAAGACCTTCGGCCTCACCCCTGAAGCGGACCTTTACCCGGAGAGTTACCGGCTGACAAATAATACCGTCAGCCTCGCGTATAAAGGAACAAACCTCGAGGCCCCCCTCTACGGTATCCATAATGTGTACAACATGCTGGGGGTCCTGGCCCTGGCCCTGGAGGCGGGAATGACGGCGGGCGAAACGGCCGAAGCCCTGGCGGGGTTTCCCGGCATCGACGGCCGGAGCCAGGTCATCGACCGGGGGTACGTGGTAATAAACGACACCTATAACTCAAATCCCCTGTCCCTTCGTAACGGGCTCGAATCGGTGCGGGAGATATTTCCCGAAAAGAGAAAATTCGCGGTCCTCGCCGACATGAAGGAGCTCGGTAACCTGTCCGAATCGTTCCACCGGGAGGCGGGAAGGGACGTGCTGAAAAATCAATTTGACTTTCTCCTCGCCCACGGTGAGATGTCTCGCTTTACCGTGGAGGAAGCGCGTAAGGGGGGGATGGCGCCGGAGCGGGCCCTCCATTTTTCAGACAAGGAAGAGCTGTCCGCTTTTTTGAAAAAGCAGGTTCAAAAGAACGACGTACTTTTAATAAAGGGCTCCCGGTCCATGAGGATGGAAGCAATAGTAGAGGAACTGACAGGCTGAAAGAACCATGTTTTATCATCTGATACTGCCATTACAGGAATACCTTTCGTTTTTACGGCTGTTCCAGTATATCACCTTCCGGTCTGCCTACGCTGCCCTGACCGCCCTGGTGCTCGTCCTTCTCTTCGGAAACCTGGTCATCCGGTGGCTCAGGTCCCTCAAGTTCAGGGAGGAGATACGGAAGCTCGGTCCCGAGAGCCACCAGTTGAAAGCGGGGACCCCCACCATGGGGGGGATCATCATCCTCGGGGCGGTGGTCATATCCATCCTCCTGTGGGGGAACCTGGGAAACCATTACCTCCTTCTCCTCATCGGGGCCACAGTGCTCCTCGGTCTTCTCGGGTTCACCGACGACTACATAAAGAGCATCAAGAAAAAGAAAGACGGGGTTCCCGGGAGGATGAAGCTCTTCATCCAGGTCGCCATCGCAGCTGCAGTGACCGTGGTCATTTATTTTTTTCCCTCGAGCTGGGAACATTCAACCGATCTCTTCATACCCTTTTTCAACGAGGCGATTTTTGACATGGGGGCCCTCTGGATCGTGTTCGGCGTGCTGGTGATAATCGGGAGCTCCAACGCGGTGAACCTCACCGACGGCCTGGACGGGCTCGCCATCGGTACCGTGGCCATCGTGGCAGTGACCCTCGCAATAATGGCCTACCTAACCGGCCACGTGAAAATCGCGGAATACCTCCTGATTCCCTATATACCGCACAGCGCGGAGCTGACGGTGTTTCTTTCGTCCCTCTTCGGGGCGTCCCTCGGGTTTCTCTGGTTCAACAGCAACCCGGCCAACGTGTTCATGGGGGACACCGGTTCCCTGGCCCTGGGGGGAATCATCGGCATCGTGGCGGTCATGATTAAAAAGGAAATTTTTCTCTTTATCGTCGGGGGGATCTTTGTCATAGAGGTCCTCTCGGTGATCATACAGGTTGTTTCGTTCAAGCTCCGGGGGAAGCGGGTGTTTAAGATGTCCCCAATCCATCACCATTTCGAGCTTTCCGGATGGTCTGAGCAGAAGGTGGTGGTGCGGTTCTGGATCCTCGGGATAATACTGGCGATTCTGGGGCTGAGTTCCCTGAAGATATTATGAGAAAGACAGTGACCATGCAGAAAATGAAAAACATAACGGAGATACGGAACGCCCTTGTGGTGGGGCTCGGCTACCGGACCGGCCTGGCGGTGTCGAACTTCCTCGCGGCCCGGGGGATCGCCACCACGGTCTCTGATTCGAAGCCGGCGGGCGAGCTCACCCACGTTATAAAGAGCCTTCATGAATCGGTGCGGGTCATTGCCGGCGAACAGTCCCCCGCCATTCTCGACGGTGGATTCGATCTCCTGGTGCTGAGCCCCGGGGTCCCGAAGCGGATTCCCCTGGTGCAGGAGGCCATGAGGCGGAACATCCCGGTCATAGCGGAGATAGAGCTGGCCTTCACCATCATGAAGGGGATGATAGCCGCGGTGACCGGGACCGACGGCAAGTCAACCACCGTGACCCTCTCCGGCCACATCCTGAGGGAACTCGGTCTTAAGACCCTGGTTGGAGGGAACATCGGGGTGCCCCTGATATCCCTGGCCGGGGAAACCAGTGACGACACCTTTACCGTGGTGGAACTCTCGTCCTTCCAGCTCGAGACCGTGAGCACATTCAGGGCGGACGCGGCCGTTATCCTCAACATCAACCCGGACCACCTCGACCGGTACGACACCATGGACGAGTACGCGGACGCCAAGTTCCGCATAACGGAAAACCAGGGCGAAAACGATTTCTTTATCTATAACAGGGAAGATCCGATGACCCTGTCCCGTCTGAAAAGGGTGCGGGCCCGGGCAAAGTCATATTCGCTCCACGATGAAACCGCCGCTGTTTTCCTGAAAGGGGGAGCGGTTCACCTCAGGCGCAACGGGGGTTCCATGGAGGTGCTGGAGCCCTCCCGGATGAAAATCATGGGCCCCCACAACATCCAGAACGCCATGGCGTCGGTTCTCGTCGTTGATTCCCTGTACGAGAAGGCCGGTCTCCAGCCCGATTACGACAGGATGGCCGAAGCGGTATACTCCTTCACCGGCCTGGAGCACCGTATGGAACCGGTGGGTGAATTTCAGGGGCGGACATTCATAAACGATTCAAAGGCAACCACGGTCGGCTCCGTGGAGATGGCAATCAAGAGCCTTGGCGGGAACACTATACTCATACTGGGGGGAAGGACCAAGGGCGACGACTACTCCCGGCTCGAGCAAAGCATCGGGGGAAAGATAAAGGGGTTCGTCCTTATCGGGGAGTCACGGGACCACTTAAGAGAAATTTTTGCGAAGCACTCGCCGGTCCTGGCTGACGGCATGGACGACGCTCTTGTCCGTTCCATGGAACTTTCGGCCCCCGGCGACACGGTGCTGCTCTCGCCGGCGTGCGCGTCTTTCGACATGTTCTCAAGCTACGAGGAGCGGGGCCGGGTATTCAAGGAATCGTTTCGAAAACTCTCGCGGGGGGAACTCGGGTGGACCTGAAATCGGTCATAGACACCAGGCGCAGGGGCGAGGTGGACCTCTACCTCTTCGTGGCGGTATTCGTTCTCGCCGGCATCGGCCTGGCCATGAGCTACAGCGCCAGCGCGGTCTACGC
The DNA here is from genome assembly GCA_964514165.1 of uncultured Leptospirales bacterium. Taxonomy (GTDB): domain Bacteria; phylum Spirochaetota; class UBA4802; order UBA4802; family UBA5550; genus CAZEPS01. The sequence continues at coordinate 1,262 of CAZEPS010000180.1, read as the reverse complement.
CATGAACGAGTTCAACGATTCGTTCTACTTTTTAAAGAAACAGGCGGTGTGGTTCGCGATCGGCATCGTTGCCCTCCTCGTGGTCCAGGCCGTCGATTACCGGAAATACTACACCTGGACAAAGATTATGCTCGGGGTCTCCCTGGTGCTTTTGGTCCTGGTGCTCATACCGGGGGTCGGCCACAGCGTGAAGGGGTCTTCACGGTGGTTCAGCCTGGGGCCGCTCTCCTTTCAGCCGTCGGAGTTCGTCAAGGTGGCCATGGTGATCTACCTGGCAAAAGTTTTCTCGTTCCAGTCCGACGAGGGGTACGTGGTGCAGATCCTCATCCCCATAATAATAATTGCTGTCATGTTCATTCTCATTATGCTGCAGCCCGATTTCGGGACAGCCATGGGGCTCCTCCTGGTGAGCGCGGTCATACTCTTCGTGTCCGGGTTTCCCCTGTTCTACATACTGGCGCTCTCCCTTATCAGCGTGCCGATGTTCTATCTTCTCATCTACCAGGTGGACTACCGGCGTGAACGGCTCCTGGCATATCTTGATCCGTGGAAAAACCGGTTCGATAACGGCTACCATATCATCCAGTCATTTATCGCTTTCAAAAAGGGCGGGCTTTTCGGGGTCGGGCTCGGCAACGGCACCCAGAAGGTCTCCCGCCTTCCGGAGCCCCATACAGACTTCATCTTCGCGGTCATCGCCGAGGAGGTGGGGCTCTTCGGGACCGTGCTCCTGGTAATCCTCTACCTCTCGATCTTCTGGCGGGGGATGGTCATATCCCTCCAGGCCCCGGACCAGTTCGGCAAGCTCCTGGCCATAGGCCTGAGCCTCCTTATCGTGGTCCAGGCCTATGTGAACATCGGGGTGGTTACCGGGAGCCTTCCCACCACCGGGATAACCCTGCCGTTCATCAGCTACGGGGGGTCGTCCTTTCTGTCGAACATGATAGCCGCCGGAATTCTCCTCAACGTTTCCCGTTTCCGGGAGGTCGCCTACGAGGGACTGGCGACAGAGGAGGTCTGGGAATGACTGACGCAAGGATACTCATCATCGGGGGCGGCACCGGCGGGCACATCAGCCCCGGGATTGCCCTGTACGAGGCCTTCAAAGAGAAGAACATCCCGGTGTCTTTCCTCTCGGGCCGCCGCGACCTCAGGTTCTCGTCCCTGGACGACATCGAAAAGGAAGACCTCTTCCTCTACCGGGCCCCGTCTCTCACGAAGAACCCGCTGAAGCTGCCCTTCTTTCTCATCGGGTTTTTGCT
>CAZEPS010000179.1:0-8805 GCA_964514165.1 uncultured Leptospirales bacterium | reverse complement strand
GAATTCCTTTCTGTAATTTTCCTCCTGGAAATAGGCGAAGATGAAATCCTCATCTCTTTGATTGATATATTTTGTCGCGCCCCCGGTGCGATTATTTATGGTATCAATGACGATATCGAGTATCACTTTCCTGAGGAGCCGGGCCTTTTCGCTTTCCGTGAGGAGCATGCCGAGGTTCAAAAATGACGTGAAATTAAAAATAGACAGAGAACGGGTTTTGTCACCGACACTGATGTCGGTCAGTTCCATATCTCGAATTGTATTTTTTATTTCCTTGAGTCTCTTTCCCTTTAAAACCTCGTAGCCATTTTGGCGCAATTCGCTGTCGAATTTTTCAAGATAACGCTCCACTGTTCGAGTATCCACCTCGAAAAACAAAGCCACCTGCTCTTTTAAGAGCACTTTCTTCCCCTCGAAAGGAATACCCGTGATATGGGTCGCTATCTCGATCTCTGAAATGGCGAAGGGATTGTTGAGGATATTCTGCCGTTCGATCTGAGAGGTTGTTAAATCTTTATCCGCCAATTTATATCATCCTATATCGTCTTGATGAGGCCCCTGTCAGCGAGGCGCGTTTTCGTTTCATCGTTGATGGCGGTATCGAGGCAGATGAAGGTGTCGCCCTCTTCCAGGCGGAGTGATTCGATCGTTTCTTTTTTCAGCGTTTCGTCGAGACAGATGAGGAGCCGGTTCTCGTGAAAGGTGCAGGTAACTTCGCGGACATGGTTCTTCGCGTATTCGTCCAGGGACGTTACGTCACTGTCGAGGGGGAAGCCCTCGAGAAGGAGTATCTCGGTGAAGAGGCCGTCTTCGACATCTTTCCAGTTCTCCACCAGGGGTGTGAGGGCGTCCTCGAACCGCCCCTGGATCTCTTCGATACTGTCGCCGTGGTAGTTCTCCCAGGGTTTGTAATGGGAACTGGTAAGCTTGAAGACCCTGAAGCCCAGGTCCTGAGCCAGGTGATCTTCGTCTTCGATTCCGGGGAGTTTCTCTTTTTCATCTTTCTTCTTTTCGTTCTCGCCTGATTCTATCTGCTTTATCACACGGCGTATCCGTTCTTTGCCGATTTCTGCTATGTTTTTAAAGCCTGATTTATAAGCTTCGGAATTTTTGTCTGTTTCTTCGGGAAATTGAATCATAATGAATTTACGGTTACCACCATCTCTACAATTCAGGTCAAGAACAGAATTTGCAGTTGTAGCTGATCCAGCTACAAAATCTAAGACAATATCGCCATATTCCATACTTAGAGATTCAATAAGTATTTTTAATAATGAAGTTGGTTTTGGATAAGAGAAATAACTTTTACCTTCAAATATCCTTTCTACTTCAATACCCCCATCACTTTTCAAAGATAGTACTGAACGTAACAGAAATGTATTCACATCCTCAAGATAATTAACTGAACTTGGTTGCATTTTTTCATCACTATGAAACCAGATTTTACCACATAAATATGTTCCATTGTGTAATTTTTCTATTGATGTGTATTCTCCATCAACTTTCTTTGCAGCTTCATTAAATGTCTCTTCTTTCCAACGCCAACCTCTATCAGGTATTTCCACAGGTTTTTGGGTAATTGGATGTAAAATACTATATTTAGGACCAAATGTGTTTGCATTAGGCCAACTCATATTTATTTTTCCCCAAAGCCTATATTCTTTATCTAAAGTGTTATATAAAGTTATACCCCTATCATAACCTTTCTTTTTATACAGTTGTCTTAATTTTTCTTCTGCTTCTAATAGTGGTGTATTATTTCGTTTAACTTTTTCGACTAGATCAAAAATTTCATCTAGCCCTTCCTTGTTCATGATAAATTCTTGTTTAATTTCAGAGTTCTTTATGTAAATTAATATGTATTCGTGAATACTGCCTATTCCTTTGTCATTTTTTGGAATCCTTTTATTCCAAGTAATACACTCAATAAAATTCTCTTCACCAAAAATCTCATCCATTATAATTCTTAAATTATGTACCTCATTATCATCGATACTGACAAAAATCACCCCGTCATCCTTCAGCAGTTCCCGGGCAAGTCGCAGTCTCGGGTACATCATGGAGAGCCACTTCGAATGGAACCTGCCGTCGGCCTTTCTATTGGTGGTGAGGGGCCGTCCCTCGCCGTCCATCTGCCCGGAATACTTCAGATATTCCTCCAGGGGCATGGTAAAGTTATCGTCATAGATAAAATCATTGCCCGTGTTGTAGGGCGGGTCGATGTAGATCATCTTGATACGGCCGGCGTAGCTCTTGCGGAGGAGCTTCAACACCTCCAGGTTCTCCCCTTCGATGAAGATGTTACCGGTCGTGTCTTCATTGATTCCTTCACCCTTCACAGGGACCAATGTTCCTTTACTCGGTTTGGAAGCGAGTCTCCGTGCTTCCCGTTTGCCCGGCCAGAAGAGGCCGAAGTGCTCGTCCGGCTTTTCATCGTCTTCCAGTTCGCCCCCCAGGGCGTCTTTCAGGGTTGACCAGTTGATTTTGCCGTCGGCGAAGGCCTCGGGAACGAGATCTTTCAAAGCTTTGAGATTTTCTTCATCAAAGAATGATTCGGGTTTTAATCTTTCAACAGGCATAATCGATGGGCCCCTCCTCTTGTATTTTTAATGAATTCTTTATTCATCACCGCCTCTCACGATCTCATATTTCTCTTTCATTGTATTGTGCCAGCTGTGTCTGATAAGTCCGTCATGCTGCAGGCGTCCCACCACGATACCGGGATGAATTTCAATATGATCGGCGAAGGAAAGAATATTCGTCTTGAAGAAATCATTATCCTCCACGAATTTTTCGTATTCATCCTCCGGTATCAGAATTTCACCCGCGTATTCATTTGCTTCTTTCTCTTCTTCGGTGCCGCCGTCATCTTTGATGTCAATGAATATCGCCTTTTTCGGATGCATGAGGATATGTGCGGCCTCATGAAAGAAGGTGAACCAGAAGTGATCGTTCGAACGGTACCGCAGACTCAGGGCTATGACCGCTTTATGCTGGGTGGCCCAGAATGTCGCGCCGCTGATATGGGTCCCTTTCAGCTCCGGTACGAGCACGACCGCAACCCCGGCCTTTCCGCACAATTCGACCATTTTCGGATAAAATTTATTCGACCTTTCCCTGGTGAAAGAACGAATCCGTGACAGGGCGTTCTTGAATTGATCCTTGTCATAGTTTTTGGTCTCTATCTTCACCGCTTCGATTTCAGCGAATTTCAGCCATACTGCCGTTGCCTCGTGAGACTCTTTATATTTACTGCTCTTCCTGTATGAAACCGCTTTGGCATCATAGTACTCTTTCCAGGTCTCGGGTGAAGCAACGGTAAAAAATCTGAGCAGTTCTTCCGCGAGAACGTTATATCTTCTCGTATCAGTAAGAATTCCCAACCTTTTCAGATCCGATATCGGAAATTTCTGAACCCACTTCTTTGTCTTTTCAGATTCGAGTTCTTTCTTCTCCTCTTCGCGGGCCTTGAACAACTGGTAGCTGTCAGCCATGTTCATCCAGATTTCAGCGTTGATGCCGAGTGTTTTCTCAAGCTGGAGAGCCACCTCCGGCGAATAAAGTGATCTTCCGTTTATAATCTGGCTTACCGCCTTATCTGAAAGACCGACTCGCTCGGCAAAATCCCTCTTTTTAATCTCCCTGGCCTCCAGTACCTCTTCCAGGTACTCCCCGGGATGTATCGCGTAGTCTGGTATATATTGGTTTACTTTCGCTGCCATCAATGATAATCCTCCACAGACAAGATAGTGATCATCGTAACTTTTTTGAGATCAATACCTCCATCATCTTTTTTAGGCACAGGTTCATCGGCCGGTTCAAATATTAACCTGAAAGGATGCTTCAAATCGACGGCGAAGGTGCCTTTTCTCTTCCCTGACAATTCATGGCATCTTTCGGGTTTTTCGGCAGGGACCTGAGAGAGATTTCTCGCCGCCTTTAACAAGGACATTCTCACCTCGATCTTCTTTGCCTGTTCCGCCCCGTATTCTTTCTGTAATAATTTCCGGAAATTGAATACTTTTTCTAATTTCTTATTTGAGAATACAATTATCACTTCGGAGGATATTATAAAATACTTTACCTTTGAGGTAAAGTATTTTATTATTTATTTTCAATATTAATATTCCCATCGATGAAATCATCCGTTGAGAATTCGGTTCCGTAATCGTCGAGATATTTCCTCAAACCCTGGCCGCCCCGGTCCGATTGCCGTACATACTCTCGAAAGGATTCGCATGAAAAACGGGCGTCGCAGTTACGGCATACCTTATGGGCGAAGATATTACGCTCCCCCTCTTCCTTTTCAAAGAGCTTCTCTACCGGCGGCGCGTTAAACCTGTTATCTTCAATCTCCTCAACGGTTCTTCCGAACTCTTCGATCATCGATTCTATTTCACTTTCCGAATAGCCAAGGGGCACCACCGGGTCCCACGCGTCCATCTCGTGGACGATATATTCATCATTTCCATTTTTGATAGCAGTTTTTAACTGGTTCGGCAGTGAGGTAGAAATCACCGCGGTATTATCGAGGTCGTTCCCCCTCAAGGTTTTCCAGATAAAGGCGTAGACGTTCAGCTGTTGACGATAGAGCTCTTTGTGATTCTCTATTGAAAATCTATCATGTGTTTTTAAGTCATACATCCACGTCTCATCGCCTTCTCGGACGATATCGATTATCCCTTCAATTGTATACTTTAGTTTTTTATTAGGAGTGCGCTGTTCCGGAAGGGTCAAACGCACCTCGGCCTCGGTAATTTTTTCAATAATGTCGTGATTCTTCCTGAAATAATAGAGGACCTGCGTAAAGGCTTCTTCTCTGATGAAGTCCGTTATCGAGTGTCCCCCTTCGGCCTTGATGAAATCATAGTTCTCATCGAAGATGTCACGAATCTGATTTTCTAATTCTTTTAATTCAGGTTTCAATTCACCCTGCCTTTCTCTGAAATATTCATCGCACAGTGATGAATGTCTTCTATCGTTTCATGTATGAGACGTCCGAAGAACATCGTCTGGCCCCGGGAGGGCACGAAGCCGTATTTCCTGAAAAACATGTAATTTCTGGGACATTTTTTATAGAGTAGGTAATCGCCCGTATAGCTGTAGTTCCTCCCCAGCTCCTCATCATCTTCATTTGCGGACGGTATTGATAGAATGTCAGACTCTTCAATCGAAGGAAGTCGTTCTTCTTCAAAGATCTCTTTAAATTCCGGTATGGCTGCTTTAGCGTGAGTATATCGCGGGAGAATAAGAAGATTTTTCGCCCGCGAAAGCGCCACATAAAAGATTCTCATGGTATCGAACTTCTCTATTCTATCAAGGGGTTCCCCTTTCTTCTTCAATAATTCACGAACGGTAACTTGACGGGTCACGTTCTTCTCTGTAAACGCTGCCGAGAACAACTACGGGAAATTCCAGGCCCTTTGATTGGTGAATCGTGAGGAAGGGGACCCTCCCTTTGGGAAAGGGATCGTCCACATCCTCATATTCAGATTCTCCGAGCCTGAACAGAGCATAGAGAAAAGAACCGAAAAAACTGTTAACGAAACGGTTTTCGATCACCGACTGCCCGGTAAGCACCGGAGAATACTCCTCCATGAAACGGGCAAGATACTGAGTGATGAGTCCAAGATTACATATAGGGCCTTCATCTTCGCCGGTCTGCGCCAGGTGATAGATTTTCCGGAAATACTGAAACCCGTTGAGTTGATAAAAAAGGTCCAGCACGTTCCAATCGAGTGCGGTGACCCTGTTGATTATATAACTCACATTAAAGGGATTTCCTTCTTCAAAACGCCTTTTAATCGACTGGTTCAGGTTATGACTCATGAGTGCCTTTTGAACCCTTAGTGACAAACCCGGGGATTTGCTCAGTTGTGCTGTTAAACCAACAGGAGCAGTACCCTTTACATCGATGTTGAGTTCTTTACATTTATTCAAAAGTGACTCATAATCTGTTTTTGCCTGATTGAACTCCTTGTTTCTATCTTTTAAGAATGAGTCTAACATACCGTCCGCATTTCTTACCTCGTCAGCATGTTCCCGGCAGCCGTGCATCCAGTTCTGAAATTCCCGATATCCTCGGCTGGCGTCTTCCCTGTCCCGGTAAAGAGGTCTTCCGAATACACAGAGGAATAGTCCGAAAATTACCTGGGCTTCTTCGACTTCAAGGAAACGCCCGGCCCTTGGAGCATAATAGGGTATTCCTTCTTCGCGAAATGCTTCGATGAACCCGTGAACCCTGGTGTTCATTCCACTCCATCCTTTCATGGCTGGGAAGAGAACGGCGCATTGGTTATAATCTGTAATGATATTCTGCTCTCTTAATTCTTTAACAGTCCCGGCAATCTCTGAATAGACCGTTGCCGCCTTTGCGTGAGATGATACTACAACAGCAGGTTTCTCATCATCACTATGAGCAACGATTTCTTTATCATGAATACGGTAATACCGGCCTGAATCATCCTCACTCATCCAATTATTTCTGGAAATGAAATCGGTATAAAAATCTACAATTGTACTTCGAGATCGATAGTTAACTGACAGATCTATTCTCTTCGGTTTGACTCCTAATTTCAACTCAGAGCGGTTTTCAAAATCAACGAGGTTCTCCACTGTAGCACCTCTGAAGCGATAGAGTGATTGGTCATCATCACCGACAACACAAATATTTTTATATCCTCCGGCGAGATGGAAGAAGATCAATTCCTGGATTGCATTTGTATCCTGGTATTCATCAACGATTACATGTTTGAAAATTTTATCACTACCCTGATTCTGTTTGAAGTAAGCATAGGCACTTTGCTGCAGGACAGAGAAATCAACATATTCAACATCACCAATATTCTTCAGATCATAACGATATTTTCTATACATATCGAGGATAGAACACAATGTTTTATTTCCAGTTGTAACAATGTCAGGATCCAAACTCTCTTCAGAAAAACGGTTGAAAATGCTTTTACAATTCTGGACAGCAACATGACGTGAATATATATCATTACCGATAATATATTCATTAATAGCCCTCTGTCCCGCTTCTTCATCATCATAACCGCCTGCTTGAAGTAACGATCTCCAATAGGGCCGGCTATAAAGCCTGAAATATTGCCCCAGTTCATCAATTAAAACCGGGGCCCTTCTGCGTGTATGTTTAAGATTAAAACGCCTGTCGATCAATAATTTCTGACAGAGTGAATGAACGGTACCAATTGACATGGAAGCGATGTCATAGGGTTCACCGGTTTCATTAGTGACAATACCGAGCAGGCTTCTTAAACCATCCTGCAACTGTTTTGCGGCCTTTTCGGTAAAAGTGCTGAGAAATATTTCGGAAGGGTCTACCCCCTGAAAGACGATCAGATTCAATGTTCTCCAGAGCAAAACCCGGGTTTTCCCCGAACCGGGACCGGCAGTGAGAAACAAAGGACCATCCACATGGAGGATGGCTTCTTTCTGAGATTCGTTGGGGGTGAATTCAGCTTTTTCCCAGTAGTATTCTATTGATTTACTTCCTGTCATATTCTAAATTTTAATATCAACTTAGCTGTTATTGTCACAGGACTGTTTTCCCAACCTTTTTCGGCTAAACTTTTACACTAACTATAATGTCATCAGGTTTCAATATGACATCTCAATATTTTATATAATTTTCAATTCAGGAGAATGAAGAAACCATAATATTACTATTGCCTGAAATATCTTTTTATAAAGAAATACCCCAATGCGCTTTTTTGCATCAAAATAGAGCAAATGTCAAGATAATAATTGTATCAATAAACATCTGTCATGATAACAATAAGAAGCTGAACTTGCTATGTAAAATCTGCATGGATGCAGATTTTAACTGCTGCGCGCGAGGACGGAATGGAGAAGCCACTCCGCAGCGCGCACGATGGAAGTAATTAAATAAAAAAAGACCAAGCCACCCCGGCGCTTGAGGGGACCGCGGGGGCGAAGTGGGTGACCGGCTCCCGGTCGTATCCCAATGAACTGATCAGCGCAAATAGTAACCCCGCCGGCAACTCGCATTACAAAAACCCTTTTCGGGTTTGATAAAACTAAAGGGGGTATCCACCCCCTTCAATTCTTTAAATGTCTACTTCATCAGCTTCTTAGCCGTCTCGGTAAGATACCGGGCCTGGGCCCTGACCAGGATCTTCTCGTTCTCTGATGGCATCCTCTGTCCCTGGCCCCCGGCAATTGTTGAGGCCCCATAGGGGGAACCCCCGGTGATTTCGTCAATGGTCATCTGCTCCTGGTTCGAATAGGGGAGTCCCACTATGACCATTCCCTGGTGAATGAGGGTCAGCATTGTGGTTACGATGGTCGTCTCCTGGCCCCCGTGCTGGGTCGCGGTGCTGGTAAACACGGCAGCGGGCTTGCCGATGAGTGTCCCTTCCTGCCAGTCTCCCCCGGTCTGGTCCCAGAAATTACGCATCTGGGCCACCATGTTGCCGAACCTGGTCGGGGTACCGACCATGATCCCGTCAATCCCCTTGAGGTCTTTCCTCGGGTCTGCGGTGGGGATATCTTTCAGGGAGTCCCTGGTTTTTTTTGCGAAATCGTCGAGGTATTCCTCCGGGACCAGTTCCTGCACCTTCATCACGACCGCCTCCCCCCCTGCCGCTTCTATACCCTCGACCGCCGCTTTTGTCATCTCGTAAATATGGCCGTACATGGAATAGAAGAGTACCAGTATTTTCGGTTTACTCATGTTTATCTCCTTCTTTCTGATGGTAAAGTACCATTAATAAAGGGAATTTTTCAGGAGAAGTCAAAATAAAAGGGATATCAGCAGGGCAC
>CAZEPS010000178.1:0-8806 GCA_964514165.1 uncultured Leptospirales bacterium | reverse complement strand
CTGCATGTACTCGGCGTCGCCGGTGTTGAACGAGAGTTTCTTCTTCTCGTTTTCCCCCGGCGCGTATTTCTCGGCCTTTTTATAGTGGTCGGCCGCGACTGAGTATTTTTTATCGTGAAAGAGCCTGTTCCCCTTTGTCACCTCGTCCCGGTAGGGATCGAGCCACGAGAGGCACACCAGGGCCAGAAGCGCCGCCAGGAGGGCCGCCGGTCTCTTCGTGCTTCGGTTTTCCCTTTTCATGGTATATGGTTTCCTCATGAATTTTTCCGCTGTCAATGCATTATCCGGTAACTTCAAAAAACTGATTTTTCAGAAGTCCCCGTTATACTTTTTCCGTTTGAATATCCGGGAAAAAAGCCGTTTAACCGCTCCCCTCAGTCCTTCGGGCCCGGGTTCCCGTTTCCGTTCCGGTATCAGCAGTTCCGCTGCGAGCAGTACAATCAGTATGAGGGTAAAGACCTGGTAATACTCCCTCCGCTCCTTGATAATTCTCGTTCCGTATTGCGTCGTCTGCTGGTCTTCTATTATCTGTAATATGAACCGGAGGCCAGAGAGGTTACCGGTTATGTCGATGTAGGACCCCCGGGTCGAGGCCGCCAGCTTTTTCAGCAGATCCGGATTCTTCCTGGTCCGAACGAGTTTACCCGATCTGTCGCGGAAATAGTTGTCCTCGGTCTCCTCGTCTTCGCCGGCGGGGATGTACTCCCCCTTTTCCCGGCCGATACCGACGGTGTAGACAGACACGTCCATCTTCCTGAACCTGGCCGCGGCCGGGCCGGCCGCACCCTGGTGGTCCTCCCCGTCGGTGATGAGCACCAGGAGTTTCGAGGTAAGCCGTTTCTTTTCGAAGACCCGTATCGCCTCCTCCAAAGCCCTGCCGATGTCGGTCCCCTGATACGGTATTGAACCGGGGCCGGCCGATTCGAGAAACATCATGAAGGCCCCGTAATCGCTGGTCAGGGGGCACTGGAGAAAGGCGTCACCGGCGAAGAGGATCAGTCCAACCCGGTCCCCCTTGAGGGACTCCACTATCCACTTGACGGCGTCCTTTGCCCGGCGAAGCCTGCTGGGGCCGACGTCCTCTGCCAGCATGCTCCGGCTCACGTCCAGCGCTATGAGAACGTCGGACCCCTCGTTCCGGACCTCCCGGACCTTCTCGCCCCGCTGGGGCCTGAGGACAACGAACGCAGAGAGTATTATGGCGGCAATGATCAGGCCCTCCCGTACCCGGGCCCGCCTGAACGATCCCCTGATGAGATGGAGTGACGAACCGGACCTCCGGGCGATGCCGGCAAGGACGCTCCGCTTCCAGTACATGTAGAAGATGAAGAGGGCCAGCACGACACCGGCGGTCGCCGCGATATAAACGAGATATTTCAAGTTGCCGAATGCTATCATGGGATCTTCCTGTACACCACGCTCCTGAGAATAATCTCGAGAAAAAAGAGGCCCGCCGCAGCGATGAGGAGCCACTGGAACTTATCGTAGAACTCGTGGAACTTCTTTAGAATGACCTCGCTCTTTTCGAGGCGGTCTATCTCCTTCACGTTCTGCCACAGGACACCGCTCGACTGGGCCCGGTAGAACTTCCCCCCGGACATGTCCGATATCTCCCGGAGTATGGTCTCGTCAAAGTGGTTCACCAGGTACTGCTTGCCGAGAAAGAACCCCCCTGCCCCGGGTATGGAATAGGGGACCCGCCCCTCCTTCCCGATGCCGACGGAATAGATCCTGATGCCGAGATCGACGCAGGTCTTCGCGGCAGTTTCCGGGTCGATGCTCCCCCGGTTGTTCATACCGTCGGTAAGGAGCAGGATTATCCTGCTCTCGGATTTACTGTCCATCATCCTGGCCGCCGCGAGCCCCAGGGCGTCGCCGATGGCGGTGCCGTCCACCGGCACCGTTTCGAAGTCTATCTCGTCCACGATGTCCCCGATCATGGTGTACTCCACGGTGAGAGGGCACTGGAGGTAGGCCTCCCCGGCGAAGACCACCATGCCGATGCGGTCACCCTCCCGCCGGTTGATGAAGTCTTTTATAACCTGCTTCGCCACCGCCAGGCGGTGTTTCGGCTCGAAATCCTCCCCCCGCATGGACCCGGACACGTCGAGTGCGATCATGATGTCTATCCCGAGGTTCTTGATGCTCGAGTAGTGGATCCCCTTGCCGGGGCGCGCCATGGCGATGATGAGGAGGAGTATGGCGAGAAACCGTAATATCGGGAGAAACCGGTAGGTCGCCGCCCTGAAGGAGTTCCGCCGGGTCACCACCGATTCCGACGATGCGGCCATGGCTGACTCGTAGTCGTATACCTTCCGGTAGATGTACCAGACAACCATTGCCGCCCAGGGGATCAGCAGAAGCAGAAAGAGGGGGTTTTTTATCTCAAGCTGAACCATTGTCCTCCCCGCTGCCGCGCAGGTCATGGTGCAGGTTTCGCGCCGTTTTTTCAGTGTTCTTGAGGTTCTCCAGAAGTATCTCCCGGGAGGGGGTGAACTCCGCGAACTTGGAGAGGTCCCAGAGATCAAAATATTTCGTGATCTGCACCCCGTATTTTTCCATGAGATCAGCCGGCATGAATGTGAACAAAGACTGTTCTATCTCCCAGGAGGTCATCTCCATGGCGTCGAAACCGAGCTGCCGGGAGAGGTACCGCCTGAAGATATCGGATACGCCGAACACGTACTCTTCAACCTTACCGGCCTCGATGAGTTTCTCGCCTTTCAGTTTTTTCAGGTCCCTCTCGAAGAGCTCGATGGGGGGTATGACGACCGGGGCGTTAAGCCGCTCCCGCCGCCGCCTGCGCAGGTAAATAAACAGGGCGGTTCCGATCGCGGCAAGGAGCGCGGTCCCCGCGAGGAGAAGTATGAGCCGGGTGTAGTTCCCTCCCAGTTCCAGGGGGGGCTCGATGCCCTCTGGTTTTCCCTCCCGGTTCAGCTCCTGGACTTCGATGACCGGAATTTTGTAGCCGATCGGGACCTCGTCGCTCCCAAGTATTTCGATCCCGGGGAGCTCGTACTTTCCCGGCCGGTAAAACGAAAGTTCCATTACCACGGTGATATCGGTCATACCGTCGGTTGAATTGTCGTTCTTCTTCGCGGTGTGTATTATGTAGAGGGGCACCGATTCCGAGGGCTTTTTCTCTTCGCCCTCATCATGTTCTTTTTCATCATGTTTCGGGTAGTATTCCCGGTCCTCGGGGAGGAGTATCTCCATCTCGTCGAGGCCCTCCCCGGCGATGTTCAGACGATACTCGGCGATGGACCCGACCGTGACGGTTTCGGGACTGACCGCCGCCTTTATCTTCGGGGCCTGATCCGCCCCGTAAAGGAACGGGGCCGCAAAAAGAATAATAACAATGACAGCTCTACATTTCATCGCGCGTACCAGTTTGAATCTCCCATCAAGACCGGGTCAGCCTGGTCCTGTTCCGCTTCTCAAAGAATTTCAGAAAGGGTATCTCGATCGGCTCCACCGTATTCAAAGAGATGGAGTCGAACTCCTGGAGGATGGGAAAGTTCCCCTTTTCCGGCACGGTGTCGGACAGGAAGACCTTCCCGGACTCCAGGTCGACAAACTGTGTCAGGCCGAAGAGTTTTATCTCTCTTTCGGCCGGGTCCCACACCTGGACCGGTATGATGTCGTGTTTCTTCCCGAGGAGTTTCATCTTGAGAATGAAATCCTCCCCGCTTGAATCGAGAAAATCCGATATGATGAAAATGACGCTCCGCTTCTTCATGACCCGCCGCACGTAGTCGATGGCCCGGGATATGTTCGTCTTTTTCGACGAGGCCCTGCACGAGATGATCTCGTCGATTACCTTGAGGATGAACTTGCGCCCCTTCATCGGAGTCATGAACAGGTCAACGTCCTCGGAAAAGAGAAGGACGCTGATGCGGTCGTTGTTCATCTGTGCCAGGTAGAGCATCAGGGTGGACACCTCGAGGATGACGTCCCGCTTGCTCCTGGCGCTCCCGAACTCCGTAGAGCCGGAAATGTCTATCATCAGCACCACCGAAAGCTCCCGCTCCTCGATGTACTGCTTCACGTAGAGGTGGTTCATCCGGGCCGACACGTTCCAGTCAATGCTCCGGATGTCGTCGCCGAACTGGTATTCCCTCACGCTGTCGAAGGAGAGGCCGTACCCCTTGAAAGCGGAATGGTACTCGCCGATGAAGAGGGAATTGAGCTTCTTCCCGATCTGAAGTTTTATCTTCTTGAGGAGCGTCAGCTCACGGGACTCCAATCAGGGGACCTCCACCGAATCGTAGATCATCTTTATCACGTCATCCGGGCTTTTGTTGTCGGCCTCGGCCTCGTAGGAGAGGATTATCCGGTGCCTGAGGACGTCGGCCCCGATCTCCTTGATATCGTCCGGGGTGACGAAACCCCGCCCCTTCATGAAGGCGACGCACCGGGAGGCCTTCATGATGGCGATGGAGGCCCGGGGGCTCGCCCCGTATTCGATGTAGCGCTTCAGTTCCTTCCGCCCCGGGGCCCGGGTCTCGTTCACTATGGAAACGATGTAATCGATGAGCTTCTCGTCTATGTAGATGCCGTCAATCAGTTCACGTTTTTCTTCGATCTTTTCCGGGGATATGACCGGCGAAACCGCATCGACCCGTATATCGGAAAAGCGGTTCAGTATCTCCCGCTCCTCTTTGACGGTCGGGTACTCCACGAGCACCTTCATGAAAAAGCGGTCAAGCTGGGCTTCCGGCAGTGGATAGGTTCCTTCCTGCTCGATAGGGTTTTCGGTTGCAAGGACCATGAAGGGCCGTTCCAGTAAAAAGGTCTCGTCGCCGATGGTGACCTGTTTCTCTTCCATGGCCTGGAGCAGGGCGGACTGGACCTTGGCAGGGGCCCGGTTTATCTCGTCGGCGAGAAGGATGTTCGTGAAGATGGGCCCCTTCTTGGTGAAAAAGTCCAGGTCTTTCGGGTTGTAAATCCTCGTGCCGATGAGGTCCGCCGGCAGGAGGTCAGGGGTGAACTGGACCCGGCTGAAGCCGGTGGCGATTGCCCTGGCGAAGGCCCTGACGGAAAGGGTTTTCGCCAGGCCGGGGAGCCCCTCAAGGAGGATGTGCCCGTTGCTGATAAAGGTTATTATCATCCGGTCGATGAGATTTTCCTGTCCCACGATGATCCTGCCGATCTCGCTCTTGATCTCTTTGACAAAGGAATTCTCCGCCTTCACCCGTTCGGTTATTTTTTCTATTTCAGCGTAATCCATCATAACTCTCCATGAAAACAGATTTGTAACAAAAACCGCCGCCCTGAAACTTTGTCCAGCGATTTTTACAGAAGCGGAATTTCACCTGAATTAGGCAATAAAAAGGGGATCTTCTTTTTAATCACTGTAAGTCATTCTAATAATTGAATTGTTACATTTTTTCGCCGCCCGGGATACCGGGCGCCGGCCCCCGGCATGTTGCTCTGACCCTGCCGGCCGTCAGGTTCACCAGGTTCAATAAATTATGTCGCAGACCGACCGTATGATTATGTCCGGGTCATCGAAGTGGACGTTCTTTCCGCTCTTCCCTGATACCAGGTACCTGCCCCTGGCTGAAAGCCGGGCTGTCTCCATGTGGAGTTCGCTGCTGATGGTCTCGATGCGGATTACCTCGTCCAGGGAAAGGCCGAATGACAGGAGAAGGTTCCGGTATTTCTCAGGGGAGTGGTGTATCACCCTGAGGGGAACCTGGGGAAACGGACCGGCAGCAGCAATCTGCTGAAAGTTCAGAAGTATGGTCCTGCCGTATTCGCTCTCCATGGCCCGGTAGAGTTTTTTCTGGCAGTAGTTTTCCATGATGAGGCGCCGGGTTTCCAGGCCGTCAACGTTCAGATAGGGTACCACCTTGAAGGATCGAATAACACCGATGGACGCGAGAAAACCGGCGGCCCGAATGGTCGGAGTCCTGTCTATGAGGTTTTTATAAAGGAGCGCCGGGAGTTCAAGCTTGAACCTGGCCTCGTTAACGGAAAAGGGCTCAACGAGCACCAGGCCCCTGACCCGGCCCGGGTTTCTCCTGGCGAAATGCTGCATGTACAACCCCCCGAGGCCGTGCCCCACCAGCACGAGAGGTTCCCTTACGCCGGCCGCGGTGAGGAGTGTTTCGAGTTCAGTTACTATTTGCAGGCTTGACCGCGGCTCAGGCCCCTCGTCGCTCCAGCCGTACCCGGCCCGGTCATAGGTCACGACCACCGCGTCCCGGGAAAGCCTGTCCTGGATGCTCCACCATTCCGGTGAACTCGAACCGAGGTCACCCTCGAATACCACCGCGAACCGCCCCTGGCCCGTGACCCTGGCGAAAAGGCGGTGGCCTCCCACGCTGTACATTTTTCCTTCAGGGGACTGTTTTTTCACCCACCGCCGGGATTTTATGGTATTGGCGACCGAACAGCCGATAACAACGGAGAACAGCATGGTCACCGCTATCAGAATACTTATTCCGGCCGCTTTTGCTCTTCTCATGAACGGTTATTCTCCAGGGGAAGTCCTTTTATATATGAATATCATATCAGGGGAGAGCCGGGAAAAACGGATCTTTTTAAAAAATGTAATATCGTCCTTGAACTTCATTTCAAGGCGGTAATTGAGCCTTCCGGCGGCCAGGTCCATGTAGAAGTTCGGGAACCCGGTCTCCTGGAGCCGTTTGAAGACATCGGGCACGATCCTCCCTTCTCCGGTGTTTCCCGGCATGACCTGCACGATATCGAGTATATTGAGGAAATATCTCGGATAATAGTGGGAGGTACACACGATAAAGTCGGGCTTCCTCTTTTCGATCTGTGTTACGTCGCTCTTGATCCGGTAGGACCGTGTCCCATCGGGAAATCTCGGGAGGTAATGCTCATAGGCGTAATATTCGATGACCGCCCCTTCCGGTATGTTTTCTCTCATCCATTCCTCGACCTCGTAGCGCACGTCCATGAGAAAGTTTGCGTTAACCGACACCGTATTGTAGAGCGAACAGCCCAGGGAAACGGCTAAAAGAATCACGGGGATGATTCTCAGATACCCCTTCATCTTAGAAAAAAGGAAATCCATGGCGAACCCGCCGTAGGCCGTGAGAAAGATGCTCTGTACCAGGGTGAACCTCACGTTGGCCTGCCTGATGAACTGGACGAAGAAAAGGTAAAAAGACACGCTGGCGACCAGGAATACCGATTTCACGAGCAGCTCCCGGCCTTTGCTTCTATGTTGAATAAACATGATAAAAATACCGAACATGCTGACAGCGAACGGCCAGTTCCCCATGGCGGTACTTGAAATCTGAATCAGGTTGTCCTTTATCAGGAGAACGTTTCCCGTGAGATCATTCGCGTAGCCGATGGAACGGGTGCCGCCCTCGCCGGTAAGATGCTCGAACCTGAGAATAAATCCTTCCCAGTTGAATATGAGGTTTTCCACGACCACGGTGCCGGCAATAAACACCGCCGCAAAAACAAGGAGTTCCCTTCTGAAGAGAACCGCGGCAACGCCCTTCCCGCTCCTGTTCCAGAGAGGCAGAAGAACGAGGTAAATAACAAAGGGAAGTATGAAGATGGCGTATCCCTGGTCCTTGGTGCCGAAGCAGAGGCAGGTGAACACCGCCAGGAGGATGTAGTCACGGGTCTTCTCGTATTTTATCACATGGATAAGCTTGTATATTGCCAGGACCCCCCAGAAAAGGTAAGGGACCTCGACCTTGGAAACATGGGCGTAAAAATTCAGGGCAGCGTTTACCGAAAGAAACATGGCCGAAAACAGGGCGGCCCGTTCACTGAAGATTTCTCGCACAGACCTGTACATGTAATACACAATCAGCGCCCCCATCACCGCGGAAACAAGCCGGTCGATGAGAATAAGGGCCGTCGCGTAGGACGGGGACCTGAGCAGTACGAGAAACTTGAAAACCTGGAGACCTTCCAGGGGGTTACTCTTCACCAGGGCGGTTATCACCACCGGCAGGTTCAGGACCGCCAGTATGACCTGGTGAACAATGGGGTACTTGTTAAAATAGCCGAATGAAAACCCCTTACTGAGGCCGAGAAGGGGGTGAAACGGGGCAAGGGCGTCCGAAAGCCACGATTCGCTGTTCGGTAGCCCCCACCATATACCGACCGTGAAAAGTATAACGCAGAAAAGCAGGATATACAATATCGGCCTGGTGATAGCAGCTTTTATAGATCTCTCCATTACATTAACAGGGTATGTATCAAGTAGGTTTAGATTAGAATATCTGCACCTTTATGATTACCGTCAATAAGCGGATACCGGTATTTTTTCAACGAATTAATAAAGGACATATCAGAATATCAGATTTTATACATTCCCTTGACCAGAACAGAACTAATAGGAACAGGTTTAATTGCAATAAAAAAAAGAAATATAAATTTCAGGTAACTATTCATCTATATGTAATTATATGAAAATTTAAAGAAAAATGTTAATATAATTTCCCCGCCGCCGAAGGCGGCGGGGAAATATCATACAATTATTGTGCTCTAAAAAACATGTTTAGGAATAACTACTGTATAAATTTCTTGATTTCCCATACTGGTTAATTGCATCATGTAACGATCAAAAAAACAAACAGGATACAACTATGATGTACGCGGCCATAATACTTATCGTAAGCCTTCTCATTCTTATACACGAACTGGGCCATTTTTTCGCGGCCCGGGCCGCCGGTATTCCGGTCGAAATATTCTCTATCGGGTTCGGCCCGAAAATAGTCTCAATCACCAGGGGCGGCACCGAATACCGCCTCTCCCTCATACCCTTCGGCGGGTACGTGCTTCCGCTGGTGAAAGACGAGGACGA
>CAZEPS010000177.1:0-8832 GCA_964514165.1 uncultured Leptospirales bacterium | reverse complement strand
ACCCATTGGTGTGTTATCGAGGTCTTTTCCGGTCGTGCTGAAAAGGAGATTTCACTCATGGCGCGGGGGATTTTCTCTCACGCGGTGCGTAAGGCGGAAGCTGCCCTCGCGAGACTCGAAGGGGGAAAGTAGCCGGTGTATTTCGATTTCGGTACCTATGGAAAAGTTGCCTGTCTGGTTTTAACCGACAGACCGGGCCTGAAGCGCCTCGCTGCGCACCTTTTTCTGCTTTCTGGCCTCGGGATCTGGGCTTTTGTGACCGCAATTTTTCTGGGGCTCGACCATGTCTTCTTTCCCGGGTTCCTCAGGCAGGAGATCCGCTCCCCGGTGTTCATAGTGGGTAACGCGCGAAGCGGGACCACCCTTTTTCACCGATTGTTATCGGTGGATTCGGGCCGTTTTGTCTATTTCAAGACATGGGATATACTTTTTCCGTCAATTGTTCAGAAAAAACTGGTGCGGCTCGGGGCAATAGCAATCAGAAAGGCCTTCCCGTCCCTTTATGAAAAGCTGACCGGATGGGAGGAAAGGCGGCTTGGGGACATAAAGCGGATCCGCCCTTTCGGTCTCACAGAACCCGAGGAGGACGAGTTCCTCTTCCTCATGACCTTCGCCTCGCCGGTCATTACCGTGCTCTTCCCCTACATGGACCGGCTCAAATCAATACAGTACTTTGACGACCGGCCTGAGAAAACCCGCCGGAAAATCATGAAACATTACCGGGACTGCGTGAAGCGTCACCTCTACTTTTACGGCAGGGAGACCATTCTTCTCAGCAAGAACCCGGCGTTTGTCTCAAAGATGCGGGCCCTGGCGGATGAGTTCCCTGACGGGAAATTCGTGTATCTGATGCGTAACCCGTTCGAAACGATTCCAAGCCTGATGAGCCTTTTGAAAAGCGTGTGGGAGAGGCTCGGAATTCACCGTGAAAGGATGGATGGGGCGGTTAAACAGCTCGTTGAGGGATGCGTAAGGGAATACCGGTACGCCCACGAGGTGATGGGGGATCTCTCCGAAGAGAGGTTCGCGGTTGTGGAATACCGTGATCTGGTAAAAGATCCGGCCGAAGCGGTAAGAGGGGTATACCGGCGGTTTGATTTCGCTCAGTCAACAGAATTTGAGAAGCAGCTTTCCAGGGAAAGGAGCCACCAGAAGGAACACAAAAGCGGCCATATCTATACACTGGATGATTTCAATGTGCCGGAAAGTATGATTTATAACAGTCTCTCAGGGATTATGTCGCATTACAGGTATCCTGGACCTTCAACGCCCCTTAAATAACAAAAAAAGCTTGAACCCTGCGCCTCTTTATCAGTATTATTTATCCGAGAGGGGAACAGACAGCCGCGCCTGTTTCATTCCATGGAACGGTGAGGAAAGTCCGAACACCAGAGGGCAGGGTGCCGGGTAACGCCCGGGCGCCGCGAGGCGATGGAAAGTGCCACAGAAAACAGACCGCCAGGCACCAATTTTTAATTTGGTGCGGGTAAGGGTGAAAAGGCGAGGTAAGAGCTCACCGCGGGTTCCGAGAGGAACCCGGCATGGTAAACCCCACCCGGTGCAAGGCCAAATATGCAGCCGCCTGAGAGCTGCCCGCTCGAGGCTGCGGGTAGGCCGCAGGGATCCGTGCGGTAACGTACGGGCAAGATAGATGGCTGTCAAAACAGAATTCGGCTTATGGTCCCCTCTCGCTTTTTTGTATCCTGTACTAATGGAGGAGTACCATTATGAAATGGATGTTATTATCAATCACCGGTTTTTTTCTACTGACGGCTGGGATCCTCTACGGGGCGTCAAAGGCGCAGTACCAGATGGTGGACGTGTATATCTGCGGCTCAAGCCCCATGATGGCGGAACTTATCGCAAAAACAACCGTCAGCAGGAAGGATCTCTACACGGTCAGCTACTGCACATGCACCGGCCTCACTCCCGAGATGAAGTCCGAAGTCACCCGCACCCCGTGCGAGTTCCCGAAGGACAACGTGTACACCTGCTCGTGCATCGGGAAAAACCATTACTAAACCGGCAACGGTTTAACAGGCAGGAATAAATGGATAGATACAGAAAAATACTCGTGGCGATACTCGCCCTTTTCGTGCTGTCGACCGTCATAGCCATCGTTGACATCAGCATGAAGATGCAGAAGAAGGATGGATCCCCCTACGGTGCGGCGGTACCGTCGGTCGGTCCCGGTGTCGCTGTTGTCCGAATTGAGGGACCCATCTATATGATCGGACCGCGGGGGATGTTCAGCATGCCCTCTGACGCGGAGAGCATAATCGCCCGGCTGTCGCGTATTGAGCGGAGCAGGAACATCAAGGCGGTTGTCCTCCGGGTAAATTCCCCCGGGGGTTCGGTGGTGGCTACCCAGGAGATTTACCAGAAGCTCTGGCGCCTCCGGAAGAAGAACATCATACTGGTGGCTTCCATGGGAGAGGTGGCCGCGTCAGGTGGGTATTACGTTGCCTCAGCGTGCAGCCATATTGTCGCGAACCACGGGACCCTGACCGGTTCCATCGGGGTAATTGCCCGGTCTCCGAACGTGAAGGGGCTTCTCGACAAGCTCGGAATACGAATGAACATCATAAAGAGCGGCAGGTACAAGGACGCCCTCTCACCCTACCGCGACTCATCTGATGAAGAGCTCCGTTTCATCAGAAATATGATAGAATCCTCCCACAAAAAGTTCATAAAGGACGTTGCACTGGGAAGAAACATGAACCAGTCCGAGATTGAGCCGTACGCCGACGGCCGCATCATTAACGGCGTACAGGCAATGGAATACAAGCTGGTTGACGCCATAGGTACCTTCGAGGATGCGATCGACGCCGCCCGTTCCCTGGCAAAGCTCCCGGAAAACTCCCCGGTGTATGACGAGGCCAAGACCCCGATACAGCAGCTCATCATGAACATGGAAGGATTCCTTTCACTGGTTCAGTCCATGGGCGGCGGAACCTCTTCGGACGGTTTTTATCACCTTGATTACAGGCTTGCCCCATGAGCGCCGCGGACGCGAAAACACTGAGGTGGGCCGATTTTTTCCTCCTGGCCCTGGCGGACCCCCGGGCACTCTACCGCCACATCAGGGAGTTCAATGACCGGTACTTCGCCCTGGGATTCCTGGTGCCGGCACTCCTTGCTTTTGTTGATATTCTGACCGCATCGCTATTCCAGCAGAATACGCAGTTTTTTTACTACCGGATATCCTCCGGGTGGATGATCCTCTTTCTTTACTATGGTATTCGCGTTGTTATCGGTTCATCCCTCATGGATCTAACCGCCCAGTTTATCGGCTTCAGTGGCAGCACGAAAGACACCATTACCCTCATAAATTTTTCCCTCCTTCCCCAGATTTTTATTTTTCCGGTGATGATTATCATGAACGTGTTTTCGTTTGTTCACTTTTACATGTTCGTATACGTGGTAGCGTCACTCGGCCTGTTCGTCTGGACAGCCTATATTTCAGTCCAGGGTTTGTCGGAGATGCATCAGACCGGCACCGGCAGGGCTGTTTTGATCTTTCTCTTTCCCTATATCCTCGTGGGAACGGTACTGTTTCTGATTGCGGTGCTTCTGGTTATCCAGTTGTTCGGATTGTTTTCCGTTATGTTGTGATTTTTTTGATAAAAAGTGAGATCCTACCTCTTATATTTTGATATCTACCGATTGTTATCGGTAATTATCAATAATTTCAGACTATCTCGAACGCAATCAGGAAATTTTTTTTTCTATATGTAAAAATTACTGTACAAATACACTTGATATTATTAAAATTATAATATAAATATCTGTAGGTTTCCCTGATAAACACACCATGACCAACTATACGGAACGCCAAAAAGAGATAATTAATGCTTCAATGAGGATTATATCCCAGAAAGGTATTGACTATCTCACTATATCCACCCTGGCGAAGAGTATCAATGTCACAGAAGGGGCCCTGTATAAGCACTTCAAAAACAAGCAGGAAATTATCAATGGCGTTGTCGACTACATTGACAGTCGTATAGAAGAAGTGATTGATTTTGTTGAGGGTTCAAATCTCAGTGGGATGGAGCTTCTGCGGAGTTTTTTTATCAGCCATTTTCACATGATTACCCAGTACCCGGAACAGATTATGCTGATTCATTCATACAGCACATTTCTCGGAGACCGCCCTCTCCATGATAAGATAAACCAGGCGGTAGATAAGTACAAGGATACCTGGATTTCGATCATCAAGAGGTGTCAGGATCATAATGAATTAGACTCGAAGCTCGATTCATGGAACCTGTTTCTGATTATTATCGGTACCCTCTATGTGATACTGGCTAACTGGCAGAGGATGAATAAAAACTTTGATATCATCAAAGAAGCGGAGCGGCTCTGGAACACCATGGAACTGCTTCTGAAACGAAGCACCAACAGCAAATAATCACTTATCCTTAATTCGTAGAAGCTGGAATCTTCTCCAGAATTGTAACCTCATAGGGAGACAGGTTGAGATTCAGGTCAGTCAGGACTGAATCCTCTTTCTTATGGCTCGAAAAGATCACCTTCCAGCTTTCTGATCCGTCAAATTGAATCTTTCTCGTTTTCCCGTTAAAATTCAGAAAGATCAGGGTTTTCTCGCCACTGACAATTCGATAGTAAGCCAGGATGTCCCGCTCCCCACGCATGACCGGAATCCATTCTCCCATTTGAAGAGATCGTTTCTTTTTTCTCAGGGAAATGAGTTTTCTGTAAAAATTAAGGAGGGAATCACTGTCACGGAGCTGGCGGCTCACGTTTACCTGCAGGTAATCGTCGTTGACCGGGAGCCACGGTTTTCCCAGGGTGAATCCGGCGTTGAGATGGTCAGACCACTGCATCGGGGTCCTGGCCCGGTCCCTCCCGGGATGAAACGGCCAGTACCGTTTCCCCACCGGGTCCATGAGTTCGCTTTTTTTGATACGTCCGTCCTTCATGCCAATCTCTTCACCGTAGTAGACAAAGGGCGTCCCCTTGAGCGTGAGAAGGAGGGCGGCAGCAACCCGTGCGCGTTTAAAGGTGTCGCTGTCGCTTTTTATTCTGCTCACTGTCCGGGACTGGTCATGGTTCGAAAGCACGTTGGTGGGCCATCCGGCCGGGGGCATTTGATTGATCCAGTTCTCCACGCATCTGTTGAATGTCGCGGCGTTCCATTTTTTGTAGATTACAGTAAAATCAAAAGCGGTATGGAGTTCATCCGTACCGTTCCCGAGGTAGGATGCGGCCAGATCTGGTTCTCCGATCTGGGTATAGATCTCTCCCACCAGCATCCGCTCATCCCACTGATCAACGAAACGCCGCATCTCCCTGAGGAGCGGGTGCATCTCGGGACGGTCCCTGTCATAGATGTGACGCTGCCAGTCATATGGACGGGGCTGAGGCCCGACAAACCAGGGATTGTTCCGGAACTGATCGTCCTTGATGTAGTAATTAACCACATCGAGCCGGAACCCGTCGATTCCGCGATCGAGCCAGTATTTTAATTCGTTATATACCGCTTTTCTGAGCTCTTCATTCCTCCAGTTAAGGTCAGGCTGTTCCGGTAAAAACGAGTGGAGATAGAATTCGCTTGTTTCCTCATCCCATTCCCAGGCATTGCCGCCAAAGGCCGCGAGCCAGTTGTTGGGCCGCTTTCCGTTTTTCCCCGGATGCCAGATATACCAGTCCCGCTTCGGGTTTGTCCTCGATGAACGGGATTCGATAAACCATGGATGCAGGGAGGAGGAATGATTAAAGACAAGATCCATTAGTATTCGGATACCCCGGCGGTGTGCCTCCTTGATGAGGGTTTTCATGTCCCTGTCGGTTCCGAATACCGGATCTATCTTCCGGTAATCGCTGATGTCATAGCTGAAATCGAACATTGGTGAGAGGTTTATCGGTGAGAGCCAGATTCCGTCTATTCCCAGGTCTGAAAGGTAGTCTAATTTTTCGATTATTCCCGGGAGATCGCCGATACCATCTCCGTCTGTATCAAGAAAACTGCGGGGATAGATCTGATAGATTACCCCGTGTTTCCACCAGAGCCAGTCATCATCATTTTTTTGTTTCATTGTTATTCCGGTATTTTATTTATGATGTCAATTCTATACTTTTCTGAATCTGTGTCATTTAAAATTTTTAATGTTGTTATTAGAACTTTATTCTGATTTCTGAGATGTTTTATTCAAGATATTTTATCAGTTCTTCCTCCGGTGGGTAGTCCCAGAATACGGTATAGGAGAATATCTTGCCAAGCCGTTTCCCGATACAGATGTAATTCCGCCGATTCTTATCGGTGCTTTCACCGTTTTTTAGCTCCCCCACCACAGCATCAAAGTATTTTCTGTAGGCAACAGCAATAATATGGGAAACTGACATCTTGTACAGCTTTCTCATATCGATGCTTTTTTCATATAAATCTGGTTCCAGCATTATATGTGGCCGCTTCCATGCCGCATTTTTATCCCGTTTCTGGTATTTTACCCGGGAGAACCGATTCTTATCGGTGTTTTTGCTCGCCAGCATCCGTTTCAGGAGCAACGAAACCAGTTTACTCCTCGAAATCGAAAACATCTTCGCCGTGGCATCGATCCGCTCAATAACCACCCGCTTAATATAAATCGTTGTATCAACCTTCATGCAGTTCCTCCTTTCGTTTAAAAAGCTATACGATTGGGAAGCGTTTTTTTGCTGATTTTTTTTAAAATATTTCAATTTCTGAAAATTTCACTATCTCAACAGTATTAATTACTTGACATATGAACCATGGTTCATTATGTTTATATTGAACCATGGTTCATATGGAAAGAATATGCCGAAACGGAAAAAACACCGGAGTGTCATGTGTCCCCCTGCGGTAGGATATTTCAAGCCCCAGGGAATCCCGATGTATCAGCTGGAAAAGATGATAGTATCAGTTGATGAATATGAAGCCCTGCGCCTGGCGGATTTCGAGGAGATGCGGCACAGCGAGGCGGCCGATATCATGAATATATCCAGGCCGACCTTCACCCGCCTTTTGAACAGTGCCCATAAGAAAATCGCAGATGCCCTGGTGAATGGCAAGGCCATACGCATAGAAGGTGGAAGTTTTATTTTAAAAAATAACCGGTTCAGATGTCGCTCTTGTGGTAACCAGTGGATAATGGAGATCTCAAAGACCGCTTCAGTCAGGTGTCCTTCATGTGAGAGTAATGAGATCGTAGACTTTGGCAGCAGGTTTGCTGCAGGGGTAAGTGGTATTTAACCAAAAGTTCAGAATGAAAGTAAGAAATGATTAATAATAATCAGGGAGGTTTTTAGCATGAAAATAGCCGTAACATCTGAGGGAGATAGTCTTGATTCCAGGCTGGACAAACGGTTCGGCAGGGCTCGGGGTTTTATTATACATGATACCGAAACCGGCGAGACTACCTATATTGAAAACACCCAGAACCTTAACGCTATGCAGGGTGCTGGAATCCAGTCCTCTAAAGCGATAATAGACGCCGGTGCCCGGGTCCTTATTACCGGAAACGTCGGCCCCAAGGCATTTGCGACCCTGAATTCAGCGGGAGTAGCGATTTTTATCGGTGCAGAAGGCACGGTTAAAGAAGGATTAGATGCTTATTCTGAAGGAAAACTCCAGAAAGCGGAAAACGCGAACGTGGAGGGACACTGGTGATGAAACTGACGGTGATTTGCGAAAACAGCGTATCAGTACCCATCCCCCGGGGACTTATCGGTGAGCATGGACTCTCGTTTCTCATCGAAAACGGGGAGACCACCCTCTTTGACACGGGGCAGGGAGTTGGGTTAGTATCTAACCTTAAAGCCATGGGGAAGGATAGTAACGCCGTGAACCGGATAATCATCAGCCACGGCCACTACGATCACACCGGTGGGCTGATGCCATTCCTGAATGAACGGGATGAGGGTATACCGGTCCATATCCATGACGAAGCCTTTATTCCAAAACTAGCCCGGATTGAACTCCCCGACAAGAACCTGGACATACCCATAGGGCTCCAGCAGACCCGGGATGAATACGAGGATGCCGGGGCGCAATTCACCGGTGTGTCCGGATTTAACCGGATAAGTGAAACAATTCGCACCATATCCGATATACCAAGGCCAAAGGAATGGCGTTCATGGGACACACGGTTAAAGCGAAGCACCGGCGGCAAGGTGTCTGATGATCCCTTTAACGACGACCTTTCCCTGGTGGTGGAAACAGGCTCCGGCCCCGTGCTTCTTCTCGGATGCGCCCACGCTGGCATTATCGAAATAATGGAAGCGGTGAAGAACGAAACGGGACATGATGAGTTTTACGCGGTTATCGGCGGCACCCACCTCGAGAGCGCCGCACCGGACTATCTTTCAAGGACGGCTGATGTTCTGATGAGATTCAAGGTGCAGGTAATCGCCCCGTCCCACTGCACCGGATTCACCGCCGCATCCTTTCTGAGAGAAAATTTTCCCGATAAATTTCGCACCGCCTCGGTGGGCGATACCTTTGAATTCTAGCGAGGAACTTTTATGCGGGTAACGATTGCAAGCGGGAAAGGGGGAACAGGTAAAACGACACTGGCGGTGTCACTTGCTGAATTTCTCAGCAGGGAAAATATCCCTGTGTATATTTTTGATTGCGATGTTGAGGAGCCGAATGATAATCTCTTTCTTCAGATTCCTGTGGAGGAAACGGAAGAGGTCTTCACCGGCGTTCCCAGGGTGACCATGGACCTCTGTACCGGGTGCGGGAAGTGCGGCGAAATCTGTGAGTTTTCAGCCATAGTGCTGGTCAAAAACAGGCCCCTGGTTTTTCCTGAACTCTGCCACTCATGCGGCGGGTGCATGCTGGTG